>JAVSGI010000007.1 GCA_032334235.1 Paracoccaceae bacterium Fryx2 | reverse complement strand
ACCACCGTTGATCGACACGGCCAGACCCGACAGGATGGCCGCGTCATCGGGCCAGGCCGTATCGCGGCAGGTGGTGGAGCGGGTGGCCGCGCGCTGCGCCCCGCCGCAGCGGAACCCACGCGGCCGATGGACGCGCTGGCGGCCATCGTCGATTTCCGGAGCAGGTTCGGGTTGCGAAACCTCGAAAGAGAATGGCGCTGATCGCGCCGGGCCGGATCACGCCGGAGATCCCGAGCCTGCGCGGGGCCGCGTCCTTCGGGCTTCGGGGTCGGGTTCACGCGCGACGCGCAATCGCGTGCACAGCCCACTTGGCAGCCCCCCCGGCAGGCGCTAAAAGGCCCCAGCCCGCGACAACCCAAGGCCCCCGATGCCCGCCTCCCTCGCCTCCACCGGCATCGTGCTGCAATCTGCGGGCGTCAGTCTTGCGGGCAAGGCCGTCCTGCATGACCTGAGCCTGACCCTGACCGAGCGCCGGATCGGCATCCTGGGCCGCAACGGCTCGGGCAAGACCACGCTGCTGCGCCTGATCGCGGGTCTGATCCCGGCCGCGACCGGCTCGGTTCTGGTGGATGGCATCGACCCGGCGCGCGACCGCAAGGGCATCCTGTCGCGGCTGGGCATCCTGTTCCAGAACCCAGATCACCAGATCATCTTTCCCACCGTCGAGGAAGAACTGGCCTTCGGCCTGCGCCAGCAGGGCCGCAGCGACGCCGAGGCCCGCGCCCTCGCGCGCGCCACACTCGCCGCGCAGGGCCGCAGCCATTGGGCCACTGCGTCGGTCGCCAGCCTGAGCCAGGGCCAGCGGCATTTCCTGTGCCTGCTGGCGGTGCTGGCGATGGAACCCGCGACGATCCTGCTGGACGAGCCCTTCGCCGGGCTTGACCTGCCGACCCAGATCCGGCTGGGGCGCGCCCTGAGTGCCCTGCCGCAGCGGCTGGTGACCATCACCCACGACCCGGCGGCGCTGGCGGGCTACGACCGCGTCCTGTGGCTGGAGGCGGGCCGCATCCGGGCCGACGCCGCCCCCGCCGCCGTCCTGCCCGCCTTCACCGCCGAGATGGCCCGCCTGGGGGACGCCGATGCTGACGCTGACCTCGCCGGTTGAGACCCCGCTGCACCGCCTGCCCGCCGGGGCGAAGCTGGTGGCGCTGGCCGGGGCCACGCTGCTGCTGGTGCCGCTGTCGAACCTTGCAGCCATCGCGCTGGCTGCCGCGCTGACCGCCGCGCTTTACGCCGCCTTCGGCCTGCGCTTTGCCCGGCATGGTGCGGCGATGCTGCGCCCGCTCTGGCCGTTCCTGCTGGTGCTGGCGCTCTGGCACGGCTGGACCGGCGAGATTGCGGCGGGGGCGGGCATCGGGCTGAAGCTCGTGACCGCCGTTGCGCTGGCCAATCTGGTGACGATGACGACGCGGCTTGACGACCTGATCGCGGTGGTGGAACGCGCTGCCCGCCCCCTTGCGCGGATCGGCCTCAGCCCGCGCGTGCTGGCGGTGGCAATCGCGCTTGTAATCCGCTTCACCCCGGTGCTTATGCAGCGCACCGGCCAGTTGATCGAGGCTTGGCACGCCCGCAGCCCGACCCGCGCCACCTGGCGCGTCGTGCTGCCGGTGACGCTGCTGGCGCTCGACGATGCCGATCATGTGGCCGAGGCCCTGCGGGCACGCGGCGGATTGTAGAAGGAGAGTGGAATGGAACGCAACGTCACCCATATCGCGCTGTTTGCCGCGCTGATCGCCGTGCTGGGGCTGGTGCCGCAGATCACGCTGATGTCGGGCGTACCGATCACGGCGCAGTCGATGGGGGTCATGCTCTGCGGCACCGTGCTGGGGGCGCGGCGCGGCGCACTGGCGGTGGTGCTGTTCCTGCTGCTGGTGGCGCTGGGGCTGCCGCTGCTGTCGGGCGGGCGCGGCGGGCTGGGCGTATTCGCCGGGCCGTCGGTGGGGTTCCTGATCGGCTTCCCGGTTGCGGCCTTCGTCATCGGACTGATCGTCGAACGCTGGAAGGCGCCGATCGCGGTGGCGTCCTTCGTGGGCGCGGTGTTCGGCGGCATCGCGGTGCTTTATCTGTTCGGCATCACCGGCATGTCGCTGGTGCTGGGCAAGACCTGGGTCGAGGCGGCGGCACTGGCCACGCCATTCCTCGCGGGCGACCTGATCAAGGCCGGCATCACCGCCGCCCTGACCCGCGGGCTGGCGCAGGTGCGCCCCGGCGCGGTTCTGTCGCGGCCCTGAGGCGTCACGCCTCCAGCAGCAGTGCGGTGCCGATGCCGCCCGCCGCGGCAATCGCGGCAAGCCCGTGGCCCGCACCGAGGTCATGGAACAGCCGCACCGCCAGCACCGCACCCGAGGCGCCGATCGGGTGGCCCCGCGCCAGCGCCCCGCCCCCTGCGTTGGCCCGCGCCGGGTCCAGCCCCGCGCCCTGCACGCAGGCGATTGCCTGCACGGCATAAGCCTCCATGACCTCGGCGCAGGTCAGGCTGTGCGGCAACACCTCCGCCCGCCCCAGCACCCGCGCGATGGCGGCCACCGGGGCCAGCCCTGGCGCCTCGGGCCGCCCGCCAAGGCTCGCCCCGCCCGCGATCCGCAACGCGCGCGGCGCCTGTGCCGCGATTCGCGCCGAGACCACCAGGCAGAACGCCGCCCCGTCCGCCGCCACGGCGGCATTGGCGGGGGTGATGCTGCCCGCCAGGGGCCGCGCCCGGGCGGCCAGCGCCGGGGTCAGCACCCGGGTGAACCCGTCGGCGTCCTGCCCCAGCAGCGGCACGATCTCGGCCCGCATCCGGTCGCGCGCCGCCAGTGCCCTTGCGTGGCTCGCCACCGCCCAGCCGTCCTGCGCCTCGCGCCCGATCCCCAGCGCATCGGCCAGCGCCGCCGCCGCTGCCAGCATCGACGGGTCACGCTCGGGCCAGGGCGTGAAGGGCGGCGCGTCATAGGGCACCGCAGGCCCGCCCGCCGGATCGGTGCGCTGTCGCAAGGGCCGGCGCGACCAGCTTTCCACCCCGCCCGCCAGCACCACCTCGGCCTGCCCGCTGACCACCAGCGCCCGCGCCAGCAGCAGCGCGTCAAGGCCCCCGGCGCATTGCCGGTCGATGCTCAGCCCCGCCACCGCCTCGGGCAGCCCCGCCGCCAGCGCCACCAGCCGCGCCGGGTTTCCCCCGGCCCCCAGCGCGTTCGACAGCACGAGTTCATCCACCTGCCCCGCCTCGATCCCGGCATCGGCCAGACAGGTCCGCAGCACCGGCGCCGCAAGATCGGCCAGCGACAGCGCGGCATAGGCCCCGCCATGCGGCATCACCGGCGTGCGCCGCGCGGCGATGACAAAGGCGGTCACAGCCCCGCCGCCAGCGCCGCAAGATCGGTCTTGCCCGAAGGCAGCAGCGGCCAGTCACCCCGCCAGTGCAGGCAGCGCGGCGCCTTCAGCGGGCCGAAGCGCGCCCGCGCCGCCGCCAGAATCGCCGGCCCCTGTGCCGGATCGCCCAGCAGCACCGCGTCGAGCACATGGCCGCGCCGCGGGTCGGGGCGCGGCAGCACCGCCACCCGGGCCACGCCGGGCAGGCCCGCCAGAAAGATCTCGATCTCCTCGGGGAACACGTTCTCGTCGGCCACCGTCACCATCCGCCCCGCCCGGCCCGCCAGATGCAGATACCCGTCCCGCAGCCAACCCCATTCGCCGACCGTCAGCCAGCCGTCGCGCCACTCGGCACCGCCCGGTTCCGGCACGCCGTAGCCCTGAAACACATAGGGGCTGCGCAGCCAGATCTGCCCGCGCTGCCCCTCGGCCACTGCCGCCCCTGCCGCATCGCGCAGGCACAGCGACACGCCCGGATAGACCCGCCCGACCGAGCCTTCCGGCGCATCCCCATCCGCCAGCGTCACGAAACTGGCCTCTGCGGCGCCGTAAAACTCCCGGATCGCTGCAGCGGGGCAGATCGCCGCCACCCCCGCACGGGTCGCGGCATCGAGCGCCGCGCCCCCCACCAGCACGAAGCGCAGATCGGTCAGCGGCGGCCCGCCCGCCTCGATCAGCAGGCGCAGCTGGGTCGGCGTCGCGTAGAGCACGCCCGCACCGGCCAGTGCCGCCCGCTGCCGGTCGGGGCGCAGCCCGTCAAGCAACGCCAGCCCCGCCCCCAGATGCAGCGCCTCCACCGCGCCATAAAGCGCCAGCGACTGCGACAGCCGCCCCAGCACCGCCACCCGCACCCCCGGCCCGATGCCGAACAACCCGGCATTCACCGCGAAACTGGCGATCCACGACGCCTGGCTGCGCCGGATCCGCCGCGGGGTGCCAGAGGTGCCAGAGGTCAGCGTCTCGAACATCGGCAACCCCGCCCGCGTCTCCGGTGCAGGCAGCCCGTCGCCGCCCACCCGAAAGCACAGCCCGGCCGCCACCGCAGCCCCCACGGCCTGCAATGCGGCCCGACCCGGCCGGTCGGCAATCACCGCGCGCGCCGGCCCCGCAGCCTGCGGCACCCGGAACCGGTCCGCCCCACGATCCACCCTGTCCCCATTCATCTTGGCCCAAATATCCCCGCCGGAGGCTCCGCCCGCGCCGCCACCCCGCCCTCAGGCGTCGCGGAACGCGGCCGCGAGGCCCCGCGCGCCGTTGACCAGCAGGGCAATGTCCATCCCCACGGCCGTGAAGCGCGTGCCCCAGCCGATGCAGCGCCGGGCGAATGCGGCGTCCAGCGTCAGGATGCCCGCAGGCTTGCCCGCGGCGACGATGCGGCGGATGGCGTCCTCGATGGCGGCGACCACCGCCGGGTGGCCGGTCTCGCCGGGATGCCCCATCGAGGCTGCCAGATCGGCCGGGCCGATGAACAGCCCGTGCACCCCGTCGACCGCCGCGATCTGCTCGATCTGCCCCAGTGCCTCGGCGGTCTCGACCTGCACGATCAGGCACAGCTCCTCCTCCGCCCGCCGGGCATAGTCTGCCACGGCACCGAAGCGGCTGGCGCGGGTCATGCCCGCCACGCCCCGGATGCCGCGCGGCGCATAGCGCATCGCGGCAACGGCGGCACGCGCCTCGTCGGCCGATTGCACGTAAGGCACGATCAGCGTCTGCGCGCCAAGGTCGAGCAGCCGCTTGATCAGCACCGGGTCGTTGCTGGCCGGCCGCACCACCGGCGACACCGGATAGGGCGCCATCGCCTGCAACATGCCCAGCGTGTCGGGAATGTCGGTCACCGCATGTTCGGTGTCGATCACCACCCAGTCGAAGCCGCAGCCTGCCAGCGCCTCGGCCACCGTGCCGCCTGGCAGCGAGTTCCACAGGCCGATCTGTTGCCGCCCCTCGGCCAGTGCGCGTTTGAAAGGGTTGACCGGCAGCGTCATGTCGCCACCGCCCCGGCAGATGCGCCCAGCAGCGTCGCCATCCGCCGCAGCGCCAGCAGGTAGCCTTCGGTGCCGAAGCCCGCGATCACGCCTTCGGCCCGCAGGCTGACGTAAGAATGGTGGCGGAACGCCTCGCGCTTGTGGACGTTCGAGATGTGAACCTCCAGCACCGGGCCGTCGAAGGCGTTAAGCGCATCCAGAATCGCGACCGAGGTATGGGTGAAGGCGCCGGGGTTGATGATGATCCCGGCCCCCTGCCCCCGCGCCTCGTGGATCAGGTCGATCAGCACCCCTTCGTGGTTCGACTGATTGCAGCGCAGGCGCAGGCCAAGCTCGGCGGCCAGCGCCGTGCAGGTGGCCTCCACGTCGGCCAGCGTTTCGTGCCCGTAAACCTCGGGCTGGCGCTGGCCCAGAAGGTTCAGGTTGGGGCCGTTCAGAAGGTAGATCGGGTCTGGCACTGATTGCGTCCTGTTGCCGGGGGTCGCCGTGACCTTAGCCGATCCGGCCCCCGGAACAAGCGCGGATCAGGCGACCTTTTCCAGAGCCCCGTCTTGCAGAGCCACGTCCTGCAGCGCCACTTCCGGCATGATGCCCAGCGCATGGCAGACATCGCGGGTCAGGTGCGGCCGGTTCAGGGTGTAGAAGTGCAGATCCTCCACCCCTTCACCGATCAGCGTGTCGCAAAGCTCGGTGCAGAGCGCGACCGACAGCAGATCCTCGCGCCCGTCACGTTTGGCGGCGGCGAAGGCCTCGTCGAGCCAGTGCGGCACCTGCGTGCCGCAGCGGGCGGCGAATTTCTTCACCCCGGCCCAGTTCTCGATCGGCAGGATGCCCGGAATGATGGTCGCGGAGATGCCTTCCTTCACGCAGAGGTCGCGGAAGCGCAGGAAGGTTTCGGCCTCGAAGAAGAACTGCGTGATGGCGCTGGTCGCACCGGCGTCGATCTTGCGCTTCAGCCAGCGCACGTCGGCCAGTGTGTCGGCGGCATCGGGATGCGGTTCGGGGTAGGCGCCGACCCGCAGGGTGAAGTTGCCGGTCGCGGCCAGCGCCTCGATCAGCTCGACCGAACTGGCAAAGCCTTCGGGGTGCGGGGTGAAGCGGGTGGCGCCCTTGGGCGCATCGCCGCGCAGGGCCACGATCTCGGTCACGCCCTCGGCGGCATAGGCGGCCGCGATTTCAAGGGTTTCGGCGCGGGTGGCATCGACACAGGTCAGGTGCGCCGCCACGTTCAGCCCGTAATGCTTGCCGATGGTCGTCACCGCCTCGTGCGTCAGCTTGCGGGTGGTGCCGCCGGCGCCATAGGTCACCGAGGAAAACGCAGGCTTCAGCGGCGCCAGCATCTGCACCGTTTCCCACAGCCGGAAAGACGCCTCCAGCGTTTGCGGCGGGAAGAATTCGAAGGAAATACGGGGCGTGGTCATGGCGGTCTCCTGCTGTTGGCCCCTTGTCCCAGATTCTCCCATGTGAGACAAATTCATAATTCGCATCATCATTATGAGGATGACCCCCAGATGCACCTCGAACTGCGTCACCTGCGCACCATCCGCGCCATTCATCACGCGGGCGGCCTTGCCCGCGCCGCAGACATGCTGAACATGACGCAGTCGGCGCTGAGCCATCAGGTCAAGGGGCTGGAGGATCAGGCGGGAATCGAGCTGTTCGTGCGCCGCTCCAAACCCCTGAAGCTGTCGGCGGCGGGCATCCGGATGCTGCGGCTGGCCGAGCGCGTCCTGCCCGAGATCGACGCGCTGGCCGAGGAGTTCAAGGCGCTGCAATCGGGCAAGACCGGGCGGCTGCACATCGCCATCGAATGCCACGCCTGTTTCGACTGGCTGTTCCCGGTGCTGGAACAGTTCCGCCGCGCCTGGCCGGATGTCGATGTCGACATCCGCGCGGGGCTTGCGTTCGAGGCGCTGCCCGCCCTGCTGCGCGAGGAGGTCGATCTGGTGATTTCCTCCGATCCGGTGCGGCTGGAGGGGGTGATCTTCAACCCGCTGTTCGACTATCACCCGATGTTCGTCGCCGCCGCGTCGAACCCGCTGGCGGCGAAAGACGTGATCGTGGCCGAGGATTTCCGCGACCAGATGCTGATCACCTATCCCGTGGCGCGCGACAAGCTGGACGTGTTCACCGAGGTGCTGACCCCCGCCAAGGTCGAGCCGCGGGGCATCCGGCAGGCGGAACTGACGGCGGTGATCCTGATGCTGGTGGCCTCGAACCGCGGCGTGGCGGTGCTGCCCGACTGGGTGCTGCGCGACGTGAAGACCAACGCCGACTACATCACCCGCCCGCTGGGGCCGGGCAGCATCACCAAGCGGCTCTATGCCGCCACGCGCGAAGAGGATGCGACGCAGCCCTTCATGGCGCATTTTCTGCGGCTGGGGCGCAGCGAGCCGGTAAAGCTGCAACGCGGCTGAGCGCGGCAAGGGATTGATTTGCGCGGCGGCCTGCCCCATCGTCGCGGCATCAGAACAGGGGATGCCGCCGATGTGCTGGGGCCTGGAAGTGACCGCAGCGATGGTCGGGGGCGGTGCCCTTGCGACCTTCGTCACCCTGCGCCGCCGGGAACGGGTGGCAATACCGCTTACGCTGGCCTATTTCACCCTGATGGAGGCGTTGCAGCTTGCGGGCTATCTGGTGATCGACCAGTGCGACAGCCCGGTCAACCAGTCGGTCACGCTGCTGTCGATGCTGCACATCGTGTTCCAGCCGCTGATCATCAACGCCTTCGCGATGGAACTGGTGCCCGCGCCGGTGCGCGACCGGATGCGGGTGTGGGTGTTCGGCCTCTGCGCCGCAGCGGCGGTGGTGATGCTGATGCAGCTTTATCCCTTCGCCTGGGCGGGGCAGTGCCTGCCCGGCACGCCGCTCTGCGGTGCCCGGCTTTGCACCGTCAGCGGCGACTGGCACCTGGCATGGGACATCCCCTACAACGGGCTGCTGGTGCCGTTCGAGCAGCGGTTCGGCCTGCACTGGGGGTTTCCGGCCTATTCGGCGGCGGTGTTCCTGCTGCCGCTCCTCTATGGCGCGTGGCGATTTGTGGTGTTTCACGCGCTGGTCGGCCCGCTGCTGGCGGGCAGCCTGACCACCAACCCCAACGAAGCCCCGGCAATCTGGTGCCTGGTGTCGATCGGCATCCTGCTGATTGCGCTCAGCCCGATGATCCGGCGCCAGATGTCGTGGCAGGTCGCCCCGGAGCGCAGCGCCTGATCGCGGCGCAGCCCTGCCGCGCCACGAAAAAAGGCGGCCCGGTTTCCCGGGCCGCCCAGTCGCATCGCAGGAACTGCGGTTCAGCGCACGATATAGACGACCTGGCGCTGCTTGCGCTCCACGATCACGGGAAGGCCGTTGACATAGGCATAGGAGAACTCGCTGTCGGGCACTTCGGCCAGCGTCACGCCTTCGGGAATGCCCGAACCCAGCACCACTTCGCCGTCAAGGTAGATCGGCTCGACCGGGTTTGCCACCACATAGGAAGTAACGGTCGGCCCCGGATCGGCTGCGGCACCCATGCCGCCACCGATCACGGCACCCACGGCGGCGCCGATCGGACCCGCGATCAGCGCGCCCGCAACCGCACCCATCGTGCCGCCGCCAACGGTGGACGCAGCGGTGGTGTCTTCATAGGTCACGGTGCCGACGGCAACCTTTTCACGGTTGACATAGATCGGGGCGGGGACGTTTTCGACCATGGCCGTCAGGTAGTCGCCCGAGGCCCAGCCCTGCTTGCCGTCATAGCTGACCTGGCACCAGCTTGCGGCCTCGAGGCAGCCGAGCACCGCGACCGGGGCGGCCGACGGGATCACGCCAAGGATTTCGTACATCGGGCCGGGGCCTGCGCGCAGGTTCAGGTCGGTGCCGGCCATCGCCTGGACTTCGGCCTGAGCAGCAGTCACAAACACGAAACTGGCGATAACGGCCGTAAGAGCGGATTTGGTGAACATATGATTCCCCTTGGCGGGGGCAGTCCGGCGTATGGATCGCCCTGCCCACTCACCCGTACACAACGCCACAGGACCGGCGTTGTTCCCGTTGACGTTGCGGAAAGGCGGCAGACGGCGGCGATCCGCCGGGCCGCGCCGCCGATCCGCCCCCCTTCACATCCTGCGGCCTTGCGCGTATAGGCCTGCGCTGGACCCGCCGGAACCGAACGTCAGGAGACCCTTCATGCAAGGCAGTGCGAACCTCAACCTGATGATCAAGGCGGCCCGCAAGGCGGGGCGTGCGCTGGTCAAGGACTTCCGCGAGGTGGAGAACCTTCAGGTCTCGACCAAGGGGCCCGGCGATTTCGTGACCAAGGCCGACCGCGAGGCGGAACGGTTGATCAAGGAAGACCTGCTGGGCGCGCGGCCGACCTACGGCTGGCTGGGCGAGGAAACCGGCGAGACGGCGGGCGTCGACCCGACCCGGCGCTGGATCGTCGACCCGCTGGACGGGACCACCAACTTCCTGCACGGCCTGCCGCACTGGGCGGTTTCGATCGCGCTGGAACACAAGGGCGAGATCGTCTCTGCCGTGGTGTTCGATGCCGCCAAGGACGAGATGTACTGGGCCGAAAAGGGTGCCGGCGCCTGGATGAACGAAAGCCGGATGCGGGTTTCGGGGCGGCGCCAGATGCACGAGGCGATCTTCGCGACCGGCGTGCCTTTCGGCGGCAAGGGCACGCTGCCCGCGACGCTGCAGGATCTGGCCCGCCTGATGCCGGTCTGCGCCGGGGTGCGGCGCTGGGGGGCGGCGGCGCTCGATCTGGCCTATGTTTCGGCCGGGCGCTACGACGGCTACTGGGAGCGCGGCATCCAGGCCTGGGACATCGCGGCGGGAATGCTGCTGGTGCGCGAGGCCGGCGGCTTCGTCTCGGCGATCCGCGAGGGCGACGACCCGTTGGAAAAGGGTGCCGTGATCTGCGCCAACGGGCCGCTGTTCGAGGGCTTCCGCAAGGTGATCCGCGGGGAGTAGGCCTTTCGGCGGCGGTGTCTGCCGGGAAGGTGGAGCCTCCGGCGGGGATATTTGAGAACAGAAGAAGGGACTTGCGGCGGAGTGCGCCTTTCGGGGGCGGTGCTGGCCGTGGTGTCGGGGCCTCCGGCGGGGATATCTGGAAAAAGAAGAAGCGAGACGGGCTATTTCCGGCGCGGGACGCGGGGGACGCCGCTCTTGGCCAGCGGGTATTGCGCGTCGGGATGCGGCGGGGCGCCGTGGGTGCGGCGCCAGAAGGCCGGGCCGCCGCGCGACAGCCAGAAGGGGATCGTCAGCATCAGACCGGCGGCAAAGCCCCCGGCGTGCGCCCAGTAGGCAACGCCGCCCCCATCTGACGGGGTGCTGAGGCCGTTGAGCAGTTGCAGGCCGAACCACAGGCCCAGCATCGCCCAGGCGGGCACCGGGAAGACCCGGAAGAAGATGATGAAGATCAGCAGGATGTCGACGCGCGCCTTCGGGAACAGCAGCAGGTAGCCGCCCATCACCCCGGCAATCGCCCCCGACGCCCCGACCATCGGCACCAGCGACGAAGGCTCCGCCGCGATCTGCAGCAGCGCGGCGGCGATGCCCGAGGCGAGGTAGAACAGCGCGAAGCGCAGGTGCCCCATGATGTCTTCGAGGTTGTCTCCGAAGATCCACAGGAACAGCATGTTGCCAATCAGGTGCATCCAGCCGCCGTGCAGGAAAATGGCGGTGAAGAATGTGGCCCAGCCCTCGCCCGCCATGATGCGGGCCGGGATCAGGCCCCGGGTTTCGAACAGCGCCCAGATCTGGTTCTCGCTTGCCGCCCCCAGCCAGTAGAGCAGGAACCAGCCGACATTCGCTGCGATCAGGGCGAAGGTCACATAGGGCGTGCGCCCCGAGGGGTTGTGGTCGCGGATCGGAAACATGGCGCAGCGTTTCCGATCCGCGGGGGCGCGTCAAGGGGCGGCCACCTCGGCCAGCAGTTGGGCATTGCCGCCCGAGGCGGTGGTGTCGATGCAGACGTGGCGTTCCAGCGCGACATGCGCCGCATCGGGCAGCCCGCCGATCAGCGGCAGGATAGGGCCGGGCCGCGCCGCCAGCGCCTGCGCAAACGGTCGGGCATCGGGGCCCCAGTGCAGCGCGCCGGAAAAGCCGGTGAGCGTGGTCAGGGCCTGCGGGTCCAGACCGGGGGCCTCCACCGCGCGGCCGCCCAGGGCGCGCACCGCCTGCGCCTGCGCCGCACTGTCGGGGCCGAGGCAGAGCAGCGGGTCGCGGGGGTAATGCGACAGGCGGTTGGATTCGCCCGTCGGGCCGGGCAGCAGGTGGCTGGCAAGGGCGGCGGGACCGGGGCGGGCAGCGGTCAGGGCGGCCTGGACCTCGGCGGCGGTTGAGCGGCCAGTGGAGGCGGTGCTTTGCGGCGCCGGGGCGGCGCAGAACCGGGCGAGGTAAGCCGGGCCGCCCGCCTTGGGGCCGGTGCCCGACAGCCCCTCGCCGCCGAAGGGCTGGCTGCCGACCACGGCGCCGATCTGGTTGCGGTTGACGTAGGTGTTGCCGACCCGGATCGCCTCGACGATGCGCTGCACCCGGTCGTCGATCCGCGTGTGCAGCCCGAAGGTCAGCCCGTAGCCGGTGGCGTTGACGGCACCGATCACCGCGTCGATGTCGGTGCTGCGGAAGGTGGCGATGTGCAGCACCGGGCCGAATATCTCGCGCGGCATCTGCGCGATGCCGCTGACGCGGATCACGGTCGGGGGGATGAAATGGCCCGGCGCCGGGGCGGGCAGTTCCTTCAGCACCCGGCCCTCGGCGCGGGCGGCCGCGATATAGGCGGCGATTTCGGCCTGCGCATCGGCGTCGATCACCGGGCCGACATCGGTGGCAAGCTGCCACGGGTCGCCCAGCGCCAGTTCATCCATCGCGCCGAACAGCATCTCCTGCAGCGGCGCGGCGATGTCTTCCTGCACGTAGAGGCAGCGCAGGGCCGAGCAGCGTTGCCCCGCCGACTGGAAGGCCGACGCGAGAATGTCGCGCACCGCCTGTTCCAGCAGGGCAGTGCTGTCGACCAGCATCGCGTTCAGCCCGCCGGTTTCGGCGATCAGCGGGGCGGCGGGGTCAAGGTGGTCGGCCATGGCGGCGCGGATCAGCCGGGCGGTTTCGGTCGAGCCGGTGAAGCAGACGCCATGGACGCGGGCATCGCGGGTCAGCGCCGCGCCGACCGTGGCGCCGTCGCCGGGCAGCAGGTGCAGCGCGCTTGCGGGCACGCCGGCGCGGTGCAGAAGGTCCACCGCAAGTGCTGCGATCAGCGGGGTCTGTTCGGCGGGTTTGGCCAGCACGGCGTTGCCCGCAGCCAGAGCGGCGGCGATCTGGCCGGTGAAGATCGCCAGCGGGAAGTTCCACGGGCTGATGCAGGCAAAGGTGCCGCGCGGCGGGGCGGTCAGGGTCTCGCCCTCTGCCGCGTAATACCGCAGGAAATCCACCGCCTCGCGCAACTCGCCCACCGCGTCGGACAGGGTTTTTCCGGCCTCGCGGGCCAGCAGGGCGAAGATGCGGCCGAAGTCGGCCTCGTAGAGGTCGGCGGCGAGGCGCAGGGTGGTGGCGCGTTCGGCCGGCGTCGCCTGCCACGGAAGGGCGGCGGCCAGTGCGGCCTCAACGTCCTCCGGCGAGGCGGGGCAAACGTGGCCGGTCAGGGAACCGTCGGCGGGGTTGCGAACCTCCTGCGCCCCGGGCCCCTGCCCGGCCGCGAAGATCGTTGCCAGATGCGGCGCGCGGGCGGCCTCGATCTCGGCCAGATCGGCGGCGGCGGTCAGGTCGAACCCGCGCGCGTTGCGGCGGCGGCCGAACAGCGCCGGGCCGGTGCGGATCGCGGGATTCGCCGTGGGGTCCAGCCGCACGATCGCGGTCGGCGGGCAGGCGGCAACGGTTTCGGGCGGCACCTCCAGGTCGACGATCTGGTTGACGAAGCTGGAGTTTGCGCCGTTTTCCAGCAGCCGCCGCACGAGGTAGGCCAGCAGGTCGCGGTGCGCGCCCACCGGCGCATAGATCCGGCAACGCGTGCCCTGGTCGGTCAGCACGATGTCATGCAGCCGCTCGCCCATGCCGTGCAGGCGCTGGAACTCGAAGGCCGTGGGGTCATCGGCCATGTCGAGGATCGCCGCAACGGTATGCGCGTTGTGCGTGGCGAACTGCGGGTAGATCCGGTCTGTCATGCCCAGAAGCTTGCGGGCATTGGCGATGTAGCTGACATCGGTCGCCTGCTTGCGGGTGAATACGGGGAAGCTTTTCAACCCCAGCACCTGCGCCCGCTTGATCTCGGAATCCCAGTAGGCGCCCTTCACCAGCCGCACCATGATCTTGCGGTCAAGCCGTGTCGCCAGCGCGTGCAGCCAGTCGATCACCGCCCCGGCCCGGCGCCCGTAGGCCTGCACCACCACGCCGAACCCGTCCCACCCGGCCAGTGCCGGGTCTTGCAGCATGGCCTCGATCACCTCCAGCGACAGGGCCAGCCGGTCGGCCTCCTCGGCGTCGATGTTGAACCCGAGGCCCGCGGCTTTCGCCAGCCCCGCCAGCGCGCGCACCCGCGGCACCAGTTCGGCCAGCACCCTGTCGCGCTTGGCGACCTCGTAGCGCGGATGCAGCGCCGACAGCTTGACCGAGATGCCGGGGTTGGCGCGGATGTCGCTGCCGGTGCAGGCGGCGGCAATCGCGGTGATGGCGCGCGAATAGGCCAGATGGTAGCGCAGCGCGTCGGCTTCGGTGCGCGCCGCCTCGCCCAGCATGTCGTAGCTGTAGGTGTAGCCCTTGGCCTCAAGCTCGGTGGCGCGCTGCATGGCGGCGGTGATGGTTTCGCCCAGCACGAACTGCTTGCCCATTTCCTTCATGGCGCGCGACACGGCGCTGCGGATCACCGGTTCGCCCAGCCGTTTCACGGCGGCACGCAGGTGGCCCGCGATGCCCGGCTCGCGCTCCTCCAGCACCCGCCCGGTCAGCAGCAGCGCCCAGGTCGAGGCGTTGACGAGGCTTGAGGCCGACTTGCCAAGGTGGCGGCCCCAGTCGGACGGGGCGATCTTGTCCTCGATCAGCGCATCCATGGTGTCGGCGTCGGGCACCCGAAGCAGCGCCTCGGCCAGACACATCAGCGCGATGCCTTCGTCGGTCGAAAGGCCGTATTCGGCCATAAACACCTCCATCAGCCCCGGCCGGGCCGAGGTGCGAATGCGGCGCACAAGGTCGGCCCCGGCGGCGCTGATGCGCGCGCGGGCGGCATCGTCGAGCCCCGTCTGCTCGACCAGCGCCGCGACCAGCGTGGCCTCGTCGGCCAGGCTTTGCGTCTCGATCACGGTCCAGGGCGAATGCGACATGGGGATGCTCCTTGATTTCGGCGATGATAGCGGCAAAATGAAAGCCGATTGTCCCGATCTTGCGGCCATGGCAGGCGGATCGGCTGATTTCAGGGGGTTTGGCGTGACGAATGACCTTGTGGCGCTGGACCGCTTCGATCACGCAATCCTGCGCGGGCTTGCGGCCGATGGCCGCATCAGCGCAACGGAACTGGCGCGCCGTGTCGGCCTTTCGAAATCGCCCGTGCAGGCGCGGATCAAGCGGCTGGAGGCGGCGGGGGTGATCACCGGCTACCGCGCCGTGCTCGACCCGATCAAGATGGGGCAATCGCATGTCGCCTTCGTCGAGGTGCGCCTGTCGGACACCCGCGAGGCCGCGTTGCAGGCGTTCAACAAAGCGGTGCTGGCGCTGCCCGAGGTGGAGCAATGCCACATGATCGCCAGCCGGTTCGACTATCTGCTGAAGGTGCGCAGCAGCGACATTCAGGATTACCGGCGGATATTGGGTGAAAAGCTGTCGGCGCTGCCGCATGTCGCCTCGACCTCGACCTATGTCGCGATGGAGGCGGTGAAGGACGGGCCGGTGTAATTGCAACTTGCGCGCCCGGAATGCGTAGGTTGGGCAATGGGGGAACGCGGGTGGACCGGATGATCAACCTGACCGGGCGGGTGCTGCTGGCCCTGCTGTTCGCGCTGGGGGCGGTGCAGAAGGGGCTGGACCCTGCGCCGGTGCAGGGCCTGCTGGCGGCGTCTGGACTGCCGGGGGTGCTGATCTGGCCTGCGGCGGTTTTCGATGCGGTGGTGGCGGTGGCGCTGGTCACCGGGCCGGGCATCCGGGTCTGGGCGCTGCTGGCAGCGGGGTATTGCGTGCTGACCAGCTGGTTCCACCTGATCCCGGCCGACCCGTGGCAGATGTCGATCTTCGTCAAGAACTGGGCGATTGCGGGCGGGCTGATGGTGCTGGCCTCGCAGCCCCGGACCTAGCCGCCCGCCATGTAGGGCATCAGCACGACCTCGCTTTCGGGTCCGATCGGGGTGAACCAGGCCTCGCGGTAGATCCGCCCATCGAGCGCCAGCGACACGCCGCGTTCGATCTGCGGTGCCAGGCCGGGATAGTCGGCGGCCAGCCGGTCCAGCAGTTCGCGGAAGGTGGCGGCCTCGACCTCGACCTGCGCCGCACCGCCGACACGCTCGCGCAGCGTGCCCCAGAGCGTGACTGTCACCATCTCAGCCCGCCTTGCCCGCCTTGCCCGCCTTGCCCGTCTCGCCCGCCTTGATCGCCGCCAGCACGCGCGGCGGCGACATCGGCAGGCGGTTCATCCGCACCCCGGTGGCGCGCGACACGGCGTTGGAAATCGCGGCCAGCGGCGGCACGATCGGCGTCTCGCCCACGCCGCGCACGCCGTAGGGGTGGCCGGGGTTGGGGATTTCGAGGATTACCGTCTCGATGAACGGCAGGTCCGAGGCGACCGGCACGCGGTAGTCAAGGAAGCCCGCATTCTGCAACCGGCCATCGGCGCCGTGGATGTATTCCTCGTTCAAAGCCCAGCCGATGCCTTGCACCGCCCCGCCCTGCATCTGCCCTTCGACATAGGACGGATGCACCGCCTTGCCCGCATCCTGAAACACCGTGTAGCGCAGCACCTTGGTTGCGCCGGTTTCGCGGTCCACCGCGACATCGACCAGATGCACCCCGAAGCTGACGCCCGCGCCATCGGCGTTGAACTCGTGATGCCCGGCAATCGGCCCGCCGGTGTTGAACGAGACGGCGGCAATCTCGGCCAGCGTCATCGGCGGGAACTGCCCGGCATTGGGGCCGGAGGGCTTGGCGCAGCCGTCTTCCCAGACCACCGCATCGGCGTCGATGCCCCAGAGCTTCGCCACCCGGCCGCACATCTTGTCGATCGCATCGCGCGCCGCCATGATGGTGGCAAGACCCACGGCAAAGGTCACGCGGCTGCCGTCGGTCACGTCATTGTGGCCCAGCGAGGCGGTGTCGGCGATGATGGTGCGGATCTTGTCGTAGGGGATGCCCAGTTCCTCGGCCGCCATCTGGCTGATCGCGGCCCTGCTGCCGCCGATGTCGGGGTTGCCCTCGGTGACGCCCACGGTGCCATCGGTGTTGATGTTCAGTGACACGCAGGTGTTGCCGCCGAAGTTGAACCAGAACCCTGCCGACAGCCCGCGCCCCTGCCCCGGTTCCAGCGGCGCGGCATAGTGCGGATGGGCCTTGGCCGCCTCCAGCGTTGCCACAAGGCCGATGTCTTCGAAGGTCGGGCCATAGGACGACCGGGTGCCCTTGCGCGCGGCGTTCAGCAGGCGCACCTCCAGCGGGTCGAGCGCAAGTTGCTGGCAGAGTTCATCCACCACGCTTTCCACCGCATAGATCGCCTGCGGCGCGCCGGGGGCGCGGTAGGCGGCCTCTTTCGGGCGGTTGGTCAGGGCGTTCCAGCCCTGCGTTCGCACCGCCGCCAGATCATAGGCGGCAAAGGCCGCCTGCGCGCCCATGTCGACCGTGCCGCAGGGGAAGGCCCCGCCGGAATAGCGCAGCCGCGCCTCGGCGGCGGTGATGCGGCCTGCGGCGGTCATGCCGATCTTCACGTCGATCGAGGAGGAGACGGTCGGGCCGGTGGCGCGGAACACCTCGTCGCGCGTCATCACGATCTTGACCGGCCGCCCGGCCTTGCGCGCCAGCGCCAGCGCCACGGGTTCGATGAACACCGTGGTCTTGCCGCCGAAGCCGCCGCCGATTTCCGAGGCGGTGACCCGCAACTGGCTGGCCTCGATGCCCAGCAGGGCGGCGCAGATGGCGCGGACGTTGAACTGCCCTTGGGTGCAGCACCACAGGTCTGCCCTTCCGTCGGCGGTCATGGTGGCAAGGCAGGCGTGCGGCTCGATGTAGCCCTGATGCGTCGCCGCCGTGGTGAAGCTGCGCTCGACAATGCGGTCGGCGGCGGCGAAGCCCGCCGCAAGGTCGCCATGGCCGAATTCGCAGGTGCTGGTGACGTTCTCCGACATGCCCGGCGGCACGTTTTCCAGACTGCGGCCCGCCTGCACCACCGGCGCATCGGGGCGCATCGCGGCATCGACATCGGTGACATGCGGCAGTTGTTCGTAGGTGACGCGGATCAGCTTCAGCGCGGCCTTCGCGATTGCGGGCGAGGTGGCGGCAACGGCGGCGACGGCATGGCCGTCATACAGCACCTTGTCGCGCGCCATGCAGTTTTCCTGAAGGTCGCGCAGCGAAAGGTCTTCCTGCACCGCGAAATCGGCGGCGGTGACCACGGCCTTGACCCCGGCCAGCGCCTCGGCGTCCGAGGTGTCGATGGCGATCACCCTTGCATGGGCGTGCGGGCTGCGCAGGATGCACCCCGTCAGCATCCCCGGTGCGGTGACATCGGCGCCGAAAAGCGCGCGGCCCGTGACCTTGTCGATGCCATCGGGGCGTGCAGGCCGGGTGCCGACCACCTTGAAGATGCGTTTGTCGTTTGAATCCAGTGCCATGTCAGGCGTTCCTCATCTGGCGGGCGGCATCCTGCACGGCGCGGATGATCTTGTCATAGCCGGTGCAGCGGCAGAGGTTGCCTGCCAGCCAATAGCGCAGTTCCGTGTCGGTCGGGTCGGGGTTGCGGTCCAGCAGGGCCTTGGCGGCGACCAGAATCCCGGGGGTGCAGATGCCGCATTGCAGGGCGGCGTGGTCGATGAAGCTTTGCTGCAACGGGTGCAGCGTGTCGCCGCTCGCCAGCCCCTCGATTGTGCCGATGCTGGCCCCCTCGGCCTCGACCCCCAGCACGAGGCAGGAACAGACCAGCCGCCCGTCCAGCGTGACGCTGCACGCGCCGCAGTCGCCGGTGCCGCAGCCCTCTTTGGCGCCGGTAAGCCCCAGCCGGTTGCGCAGCGCGTCAAGCAGGGATTCGTCGGGGGCGCAGACGAACTCCACCGGGTCGCCGTTGACGGTGGTTGCAACGTGGATGGTCTTCATGTCCGGCCTCCGGCGCGTTCGTATGCGATCAGCGTGGCCCGGCGCGCCAGCACGCCCGCCACTTCGGTGCGGAACGCGATGGTGCCGCGCTTGTCGTCGATCGGGTTGCAGGCCGCCGAACAGGCAGCGGCCAGTGCGGCAAGGGTTTCCGCGTCCGGCGTGCGGCCGATCAGGCAATCGGCCGCCGCGCCGACCAGCAGCACCGTGGGCGCCACGGCCCCCAGCGCCACCCGCGCCGCCGTCACGCGGCCCTCTGCGTCCAGCGTCAGGCTGACCGCCGCGGAGGCCACGGCAATGTCCATCTCGGTGCGCGGGATGAAGCGCAGGTAGGCATCGCCCGACCATTCGGGCCGCGCGGGCAGGAAGATCGAGGTGATGAATTCCCCCTTGCCCAGCGCCACCCGCCCCGGCCCCTGCGGCAGGTCGGCCACCGGGCAGTCGCGCGACCCACCGGGCCCCGCAATCCGTGCCATTGCCTCCGCCGCCACCAGCCCCGGCACGGCATCGGCCGCGGGCGAGCCGTTGCACAGGTTGCCTGCCATGGTGGCGCGGCCCTGCACCTGGGTCGAGCCGATCAGTTCGAACCCCTCGACCACGCCGGGCCAGAGCGCGCGCACCCCGGCATGTTCGCCCAGTTCCGCCCCCGAGACGGCAGCCCCGATGCGAAAGCCGCCAGCCTCGGGCGTGATGTCGCGCAGGCCCTTGATATGCTTTATGTCCACGATCAGGTCGGGTTCGACCATCCCCGCCTTCAACTGCACCATCACATCGGTGCCGCCCGCCAGAATCCGGGTGACACCCGGTTCTGCCGCCAGCAGGCCTGCCGCTTCTGCGGCGGTTTCGGGTTTCGCGTAGCGCATGAAGCGCCCCCTCCTGTCATTCATGGTCCGGCACTGCCGGGGTTGCGACCAAACGAAGCACAGGGGGGTGGTGCCGTCAAGCAAAGGCGCATATTCCTGTAGCGCCCGGCACGGGCGGCCAGCGCCGGAAACGCTCTGGTGAGACACGCCGTCGCGCCGGGCGCAGCCGAGGCGCTTGGGCGTTTCCATTCCGGGGCAGCGGACATAGGGTCCGAGCCAGGACTTCGGTCCAACAAAGGAGTTATACAATGAAAAAACTGCTTCTTGCCACGTCCGCGCTGGTGCTGGTCGCCGGTGCCGCCAGTGCCGAGGATATCAAGATCGGGATCATCCTGGGCTTTACCGGGCCTCTGGAATCGATCACCCCGTCGATGGCCGCCTCGGCCGAAATGGCGATCAAGGAAGTGAATGACGCGGGCACCCTGCTCGACGGCGCGACCGTGACCGCCGTGCGCGGCGACAGCACCTGCGTCGATGCCGCCGCCGCCACCGCCGCGGCCGAGCGTCTTGTGACCTCGGAAAAGGTGAACGCGATCATGGGCGCCGATTGTTCGGGCGTCACCGGCGCCGTCCTGCAGAACGTGGCGCGCCCGAACGGCGTCGCGATGATCTCGCCTTCCGCCACCTCGCCCGCGCTGTCGGATGCCGACGATGACGGCCTGTTCTTCCGCACAGCACCCTCGGATGCCCGCCAAGGCGTGGTGATGGCCGAAATGCTGAAGGATCGCGGCATCGCTTCCGTCGCGCTCACCTATACCAACAACGACTACGGCAAGGGTCTGGCCGACAGCTTCCAGGCCGCGTTCGAGGCGGCGGGTGGCAAGGTCACCATTTCGGCCGCGCATGAGGACGGCAAGGCCGACTATTCGGCCGAAGTCGGAGCGCTGGCCTCGGCGGGCGGCGACCTGCTGGTGGTTGCGGGCTATGTCGACCAGGGCGGCAAGGGCATCATCCAGGGGTCGCTGGATTCGGGCGCGTTCTCGACCTTCTTCCTGCCGGACGGGATGTATGGCGAGTCGCTGATCGCGGCGGTGGGTGACGGGCTGAACGGGTCGTTCGGCTCGGTGCCGGGCACCGACAGCGACGGTGCGGTGAAGGTGGTCGAGATGGCGGCTGCCGCCGGGTTCGACGGCACCTCGTCCTATGTCGGGGAATCCTACGATGCGGCGGCGCTGATCCTGCTGGCGATGCAGGCGGCCGGGTCTTCGGCCTCGGCCAGCTTCAAGGACAAGGTGATGGACGTGGCCAACGCCCCGGGCGAGAAGATCTATCCGGGCGAACTGGCAAAGGCGATCGAACTGCTGAAGGCCGGGACCGACATCGACTATGTCGGCGCCACCAATGTCGAGATGATCGGCAACGGCGAATCCGCGGGCAGCTTCCGCGCCTATTCGGTGACCGATGGCGCCTTCGTGACCGACGGCTTCCGTTAATCGGGAACCTGTTCCCGGCGGTGCTGCACCGCCGGGCGCAACCCATAGCGGTCGGGTTCCTCGAACACGTCGATCACCTTGGTTCCCGCCCTGATCGTGCCCCCATGCTCCACGCCGGCCGGAATGGAGTAGCTGTCGCCCGGCCCGAAGCTGCGCGTCACCCCGCCGATGGTCAGGGTGATCTGGCCGCAGAGCACCGTGCCCCATTGCGCCTTGTGCGCGTGCGGCGGCAACTCGAAATCCTGCACGAAGTCGAAGAACACCACGAGCCCCGCGTCGGACCGGATCGCGTGGCTGCGCACGACCTCGGGCGGGAAGGGCACGTCAAGCCCCGGAAACGCCGTGATGAAATCGGGAAGGTCCATGTGCTGCCCCTTTGCTGACCGGCGTGCAGGATAGGCAGGCGCGGCAGGGGCCGCAAGCGGGCCTCAGGAAATGCGCTTGCGCAGCCGTGTCGCGACCTGCGCGATCAGGCTGCCCGCCCCGGTCGCGGCGCGGGCCACATTGTCGCGCAGGCCCGTGCCGGTGCTGCGCCCCTCGACCCGGCGGCGGTTGCGCTGGGTCATCAGCGACTCGCCGATCTGCGCGCCCAGCGCGTTCGCCACCGTCTCTACGTTCCAGTCGGGGTCTTCGCCCCGCACGGGAATCGGCGGCGGCGTGCCCAGGTCGGCGGCAATGGCGCGCATCGCGGCACCGACGCGCTGCTGTTCGTCCGGGGGCAGCACGCCCTCGGCGTAGGGCCAGCCGGGCAACAGCAGGTCGGCCCCGGTCGCCACCAGCACCAAGGGCGGCTTGCGCCGTTCGGGATGGGAGGCAAACCACGCCTCGAACGCCTGCATCAGCGCGACATCGGGCGCGCGCGCCGGGCGATTGGCACGCACCGCCCACAGGATAAGGTCGCTTTGCGCCATCTCGGCGCTGATCCGGTCACGGACTGCGGACGAACCGTCCAGCCCCATGGTGTCGAGCAGCCGGCACGGAATCCCGTCGATGTCGATCTCATGGGCCGCAAGTGCTGCGGTGGTCGGCCCCATGTCGGTCTCGGCCCGGCTTTCGCCCAGAAGCGCGTTGGTCAGCGTCGATTTCCCGGCGCTGATCTGGCCCACCACCAGAATCCGCACCGGCTCATCGGGTTGGGCCAGCCGCTGCCGGTCGGCGATTTCCGATCCGAGGCGGATCTGCAACAGTTCGGCATCGGAAAACTTCATCCGCCCCGAGTAGAGATCGACCGCCGCAAAGGCGACCTCCTCCAGCAGGATGCACTGGGTGTCGCGCATGAACTCACGCGACAGGGTGTCGGAAAAGCCCGACTGCACGGTGCGCCCGACCTCCTGCATGATGGCGGCGGGCGGGTTGGCGACAAGGCGGAAGGCGCGGTAGGCCAGACCCGCCACGCCCACGGCCGCCTCGGCCTTGCCCTTGTGGCGCCACATCCACCACGCGGTCGCGATCGAGACCTGATCGGAAAACGGCACGTTGGCGCGCAGGAAGTCGCGGTAGCGCGAGGCGACGCGGTCGATCAGCAACAGCGCCTCGGGCACGGTGAAATCGAGCGCCGAGCGTTTGCCGCCCGACAGGCCCGACGCCACCTGCCCCACCACGTCGAGCGCCGCCCCGGGCATGGTTTCCCACGGGATCGGCGCGCTGATGCGGGCGGCGATGGCCTGACAGGCCGCGTCATAGGCCCGCCGCTCGCGCTCGGTCCAGCCGGGGTCGCCGGGAACCGAGGCTGGCGACCCGCCCGCCGGTTCGGCGGCGGCCTGCCTGCGCCGCAGCACGGCGCGAACGGCCCAGACCAGCAGCGACAGCCCCGCCATCACGGCCACGAAAGCCAGCAGGTAGCCGCGCTCGCCCAGCCACAGGAAGCCCAGAACCGAGGTCACCCCGACCGGCAGCGCGATCAGCGCCACGACCCCCAGCCGGTCCCAGCGCAGCACGACCCGCCGCAGGGCATCACGGACGCGCATGGACGGCCCTCTTCAGTGCATCGGTGTAATGCGCGCGCAGGGTTTCCACGTCGAGCGGGTCGCCGCGCCGGTCATGGTGCAGCCAGGCGGCGGCGGCGCGGCCCAGCGCCAGCGTGGTGGCAAAGCTGAGCGTGGCGGCCGAAGCCGCCCCCACCGTCTGGCCATAGACCGGGATCAGCTTGACCACCTGCCGCAGCCCCAGCCCCGCCCCCAGCCGCAGCAGCAGCGCCGAGCCCAGCGCCGCGGCAAAGGCGGTGGCGCGCGGCCGCGTCCACTCGACCCCGTAGCGCCCGGCCAGCGCGTTCAGCATCGCGGCCTGCAACCCCGGCACCGTCACCAGACCGACCACGGGGGCCGCGTCGCTGGCCCCGGCGGCACCGGCATACCAGAACACCAGCGCCTTGTGGCGCGCGAAGTCGCGGGCCTCGGCATCGGGGGCGGCGTCGCGCATCAGGAACAGCGCCGCCTCGGGCAGAAAGGCCGACAGCGCCGCGATCAGGTCATCGGCGGCAGTCGCCTTGTGCAGCGCCGCGTCCGGCAGGGCAAGCTCCAGCGATGGCAGGGTGCCGCCCGCCGCCGATTCCAGCAGCGATTGCGTGTGGCGCCGGGCACGGGCGCGCTGTTCGGGGTCGGGCACCAGATCGGCGCCGGTGTGCAGCACCAGCACCGGAATCCCGGGGCTGGTGCGGCGGACCTTGGCCAGAACCTCGATCACCTCGCCCTGCACCGGATCATCCAGCCGCACCACGGCCAGCACCGCATGGCTGCCGCGTTCGCACACCGCCAGATCCTCGGCCGGGTCATACCCCGCCTCGCCCAGACCGCGCGTGTCAAGGAAGCGCAGCACCGGCTGGTCGGCGGGGTGGTCGAAGGCCTGCGATGTCCGGGTGCAGGGGGCAAAGCCCGTGCCGATCTCGGCACCATCCAGCCCGGTCAGCAGCCGGATCACCGAGGATTTGCCGGCCCCGGTCTTGCCCAGCAGCCACAGCACCGGAACCGGCGGCGCCACCGCTTCGGGCGGAAGGTCCGGCCGGTCGTGACCTGCCCAGGCCAGCACCCGGTCGGCGTCGCCGCGCCCGAAACGCCGTCCGATCCAGCCGGATGCCCGGCCGGGGGCGGCAGCGAGGGCCGCCAGCACCCCCCGCCGCGCGGGCCGCCAGCCCGCCTCGAGCCGGGCGATCAGCGCCGCCGCATCGGGATGCATCCTTCCGCCGGTCCGGCCAAGGGTCCGCAGCAGGGCGGGCAGATCGGCGGTGGGGTCACCGCCCGGCAGGTCGCGCTGAAGCGCAAGCAGGGCTGCGGCCAGATCGTCGGGGTCCGCCCCCGCGCATCCGGCCTCCAGCACCGGCAAGGCGCGGTCAAGCCAGAGCGGATCGAGGCCCCACCGGGTCGCGAAATGATGCTTCAGCACGCCCCGCGCCCGGTCATCGACTCCGCCGCCCGACGCCGCCGCCGCCACAAGCACCGAAGGCGCGCCCAGCAGGTCGAACAGGCCCGCGGCCAGCCGGTCGGCGGGCGTTGCCAGGAACGCCGGGGGTTCGGCCGCGCCGCCCGACAGCCGCAGCACGCCGGGGCGTGGCACGCCCGCCACCCGCGCCGCAGCCCCGGCCACGTCGGCCCCGGCCAGCGCCAGCCTGCGGGCCAGCCGCTGCGGATCGGCCACGACCCGCCTGAGACCGGCAAGGCCCGCCGCCTGCTGTAGCGCGCTGCCAGTCACCCGTCAGCCCCCGGACCTGCTGTCATCCCGCCCCCATCCGCGCATCGCCGCCTGCTTGCAGGCAGCAACGACTGTCGCACGGCGCGACCGGCATCTCCATGCCAATCTTGCCGGCGGACATGCGGTCAGTCGTCCTCATACGATCCGCGCTCTGCCCCGCGATGGCAGGCGACGCAATTGGCCATCGATTTCGCCTTCGCAAGCATCCCTGGCGACACCTCGCGGTCATGTTCGCGCTTGAACCACGGCAGTTCGGTAATGCGCAGCGGCACGTCGGTGTCGGCCACATTGCGCAGCAGGCCGTTCGGGCGCCCGCCCGCGTCGCCGGCATTGGCGACAAGATAGGCCTCGATGTCGGCGCGCGTCGCCGGGTCAAGCTGGGCATTCTCGCCGAAATGGTCCTCAAGCCCGCCCATCATGGCTTTCCACGACCGGGCGGGCAGGAAGAAGGGCGCGAAGGCCATGTGGCAGGCGCTGCATTCGGTCTGGGTGGCGGCATGGGAAACGGCTGCCACCCGTTCGCCGTCATCATCGGCAAGCGCGGGCAGCGTCGGGGCCAGGGTCGAGGCCAGAAAGGCAAGGCTCAGGGCGATGGGTCTGATCATGGGATGCTCCGTTGAATGCTCACAGGGTGGCAAGCCAGGCGATGACATCGGCCTTTTCGGACGGGGTGCAGGCGCGGCCCAGAACCGAATCGCAGTTGCGGCCCAGCCACTTTTCGACAAAGGCCTGATCGGTCAGCCGGGCGGGGTTGGCCGAAGGCGCCAGCGGCTCGATCGTCTTGCCGGTGCGGGCCTGCCCCATCGCGCGCGGGTCGGCGGTGTGGCAGGTGGTGCACGACGGCGTGTCGGGCTTGCCGCCGGTCTGGTTGGCCAGAAACATCGCCTTGCCCCGGGCGGCATCGGCCGGGGCGCCGGCCTCGGCGCTGTAGCGGGCGATCAGGTCGGCGGGCGTGGTGTCGGCGGCCAGCACCGGCAGGGCGAAGATCAGGGCGGGAAGGATCAGCAGGCGTTTCATTTCAGGGTCTCCTCGGGAAGCGAAAGGGCAAAGGGGCTGAACAGGCCGCGGGCGGCATCGGCATGGCAGGCGGCGCAGTTCGACCGGCCACCGACCGCGCGCCCGGCGAACACGGCATCGGGGATGCCCGCGTGCCGGTGTTTCCAGAACCGGGCTTCGGTCAGCGTGAAGGGGGCGTCGGGGCCGCCGCCCGACAGCAGATGCGCGGCCTTGGTATCGGCGGTTTCGGCGGCATGTGCGGCCAGCCAGGCGGTGATCTGCGCCGTGGTGGCGGCATCGAGGCTGGCATTCTCGCCGAAATGATCGGCAAGCGCGGCCATCATCGCGGTCCAGGAAGCGGCGGTCAGCAGGCTGGGGTGATAGGCCATGTGGCAGGCGGCGCATTCGGCCTGATAGACCGGGTCGAGCACCGCGACCGGCAGGCCGGGCACCGCCCGCGCCGACAGCCCCGCGTTGGCCGCATACAGCCCGCAGCCCAGCGCGCCGACCAGGATCAGCGCCACCAGGCCATGCCCGGGTCTGGCGCGGGCGGCATGGTCGCCGGGGCGGGCGGGCTTGAGCCCGTCCAGCATCGCGCGGGCAAGGTTTTCGCGGCTGCGTCGGCTTTCGAAGGCGACGCCCGCCAGATGCAGCCCGACCAGCACCAGATGGCCGATCGCCAGCGGTTCATGCACCGCCCCCAGCAACGCCCCCGCGCCATAGGAAAGCCCGGCCAGCGGCCCCGACTTCAGCGTGCCGCCCAGCAGCGCCAGCCCGCTGAGGCCCAGCACCGGCACCGCGGCCAGCACCGCCAGCACCATCAGCGCCCCCAGCGGATTGTGACCGAGGTGACGGGCCTGCGCCCCGCCGCGCAGATGCGCCACGACTTCGGCGCGGCGCGGCACGAAATCGGCAAAGCGGGCATGGGTGGTGCCAAGAAAGCCCCAGACGATCCGCGCCAGCACCAGCGCCGCCGCAGCCACCCCGCTCGCGATGTGCAGCCGCAACCACAGCGCACCGCCCAGAAAGCCGGTGGCCGCGGCGGCGGCGATGGCCGGCACGAGCGTCCAGTGGAACAGGCGCACCCAGACATCCCAGACCATGACGGTCGGGGCCGGGGCAGCGGCGGCGGGATCCGGGGCTGGTGTCATGGGCGGCCTCTCACGGCCCACATCTGGCGGACCGGTGAAGGGCAACCTGCAAGCCCGACCTGACGCCTGCCTGAACGCGCGGCGGCGGGTCTCGGGGTCGGCAGGGTGTCAGGGGCGGCTCAAGCCGCTGTCGCGGGGCAGTCGGGGCCGGTCAGCCTGGCCGCGCCCGCGACCGGCGCCGGTCCCGGGCGTCGGTCACGGGCGCGAGCCCGCGGCCGACAATCCACGGGCGCCAGTCCCAGGTCGCCACTCCCGAAGCGCCGGTCACCGGGTGGCCGGTCCCGGTCAGGCTTTCAGCCAGTCCGCGAAGGCATCGCCATAGTCGGGGTGCCAGCGCGACAGCGGCGGGCGGTTCTCGACGATGTCGCCCGCGGCCCAGAGGATGCGCCGCTCGTCGGTCTGCCGGTCAACCTCGTTGTCGGGGCACAGGATGTAGAAGTGGCCGCGCCCCACCTGCTCGAACAGGAACTCGACAGTGTCCTCGGCCGTCCAGGCGGCGTCGGGCTTTTCGATCCGGCCCCTGGCGGTCAGGGGCGTGAAGACGAAGCCGGGAATGAACAGCCGCGCATCGACGGCGCATCCCGGTGTGGTGCGCAGGGCGTGCTGCAGCGCCTCGGTATACACCTTCACCCCGGCTTTCGACAGGTTGTAGGCCGGATCGCCCGGCGGCGTGGTGATGCCCTGCTTCGAGCCGGTGTTGATGATCAATCCGGGCTGTCCCGACGCCATCATGCGGGGCGCGAAGGTCTGGCACCCGCGGATCACCCCCAGCATGTTCACGGCCAGGATGCGGTCCCAGTTGCCCTCCTCGTTGAAGATCGAACTGCCGGGCTGCATTCCGGCGTTGTTCATCAGCACGTTCACGACGCCGAACTGTTCCGCGACATGGACCGCCAGCGCCTCGATCTGCGCCTTGTCGCCAACATCGGTGGGGCAGGTGATCACATGGGAGGCCTGGGTGCCGTCGGCCATCAGGACGGCGCGCGCGGCTTCCAGCCGGTCGGTGCCCAGATCGGCGAGGCAGACCTTCAGCCCGCGCCGCGCGAGGTGGCGCGCCGCAGCAAGGCCGATCCCCGAGGCCGCCCCGGTGACAACGGCGTTGCCGCCTTTGGTAAGTGCTGCATGCATGGAACTTGTCCTTTCAGAACGGGGTGGCACGGTCGGGCGGTGACGCCGATCGGCCGGGCCGCATGATGATCTGAAACTGCGGCAGTTCGCTGCCGATTGCCATAGCTGTTGCGACCCCGGGATTGCGGGTTCGACGGTTTCGCCGCGGCATTCGGCAGGCGGGCACACGCCCCTTCACGCGGGATCGCGGCGGGGTGATCGCGGGCGCCCTGCCCCGCCCGGCACCGCAGCGCGATTCCGGCCGGGCTCGCCCCGCGAAGAACTGGCCGCGCCCGGCGCAATCGGGCATGATGCCCCGGGATGGAGGCTGGCGGGAGGGGCGGCGTTGTCGGCACCCGAAGCCTGCGCCGCTGCCTTGCGGAACAGACAACGGGAGAGATCGGTTTCATGGAATACAGAACGCTCGGCCGCTCGGGTCTCAAGGTCTCGGTGCTGACGATGGGCACCTTCACCTTCGGCGGGGCCGGCCCCTTCGCCATGGTCGGCGCGCAGGGCGTGCCAGAGGCGCGGCGGCTCGTCGATCTGTGCATCGACCACGGGGTGAACCTTTTCGACACCGCCAACATGTATTCCTCCGGCCTGTCGGAGGAAATCCTGGGCGAGGTGCTTGAGGGGCGGCGCGACGACGTGCTGGTCACATCCAAGGCACGGATGCGGGTCGGCACCGGCCCGAACGACGAAGGCACCTCGCGCCACCACCTGATCCGCGAATGCGAACGCAGCCTGAAACGGCTGCGCACCGACCATATCGACATCTACTACATGCACGAATGGGACGGCACGACCCCGGTCGAGGAAAAGCTGGCGGCACTGGATACGCTGGTGAGCCAGGGCAAGGTGCGCTACATCGGCTGTTCCAACTATTCCGGCTGGCATGTGATGAAATCGCTGGCCGTCAGCGACCGCGACCGGCGCCCGCGTTTCGTGACGCAGCAGATCCATTACACGCTGGAAGCGCGCGAGGCGGAATACGAACTGCTGCCGATTTCGGTGGACCAGGGGCTTGGCGTGCTGGTGTGGAGCCCGCTGGCCGCCGGGCTGCTGACCGGCAAGCACCGGCGCGGCCAGCCCGCCCCCGAAGGCTCGCGCCAGTTCGCGGGCTGGACGGAACCGCCGATCCGCGACGCGGAAAAGCTGTGGAACATCGTCGATGTGCTGGTGGACATCGGCGGCGCGCGCGGCGTGTCGGCGGCGCAGATCGCGCTGGCCTGGCTGCTGGAACGGCCCGGCATCACCTCGCTGGTGGTCGGCGGGCGCAACGAGGCGCAGTTTCTCGACAACTTCGCCGCCGTCGGGCTGGCACTGACCGTCGAGGAGCGCAGGCGGCTGACCGAGGTCAGCACGATCCCGCTGATCTACCCCTACTGGCACCAGAAGACCTTCGCTGCGCTCCGGTTCAGCGCGGCCGATCTGGCCCTGCACCGCGATTTCGCGGACGGCTGACCCCGGCCGGGCCGGGGCTGCGCTGTCGGCGGGGCTTGCCATCCGGCCCTTTCCCGTGCCCGATAGGCCCGGGAACGGGGGTAAAATGACGCAACGGAAATCGCGGCGCGGGCTTCGCACCGCAGCCGCGACAGCGCAGGATGGCGCTGCGCGGGCGAGGCATCGAACGGAACCTGGGAGGGGGAACACTATGTTCAACGCGACAATGAACTTCGGTCTGGGCGAGGACGTGGACGCGCTGCGCGACACGGTTCACGCCTGGGCGCAGGACCGCGTGAAACCGATGGCGGCCGAGGTGGACCGCAGCAACGAGTTTCCGGCCGGGCTGTGGCGCGAGATGGGAGACCTCGGGCTGCTGGGCATCACCGTGCCCGAAGACCTTGGCGGGGCGGGGATGGGGTATCTGGCGCATGTCGTCGCGGTGGAGGAGATTGCGCGGGCCAGCGCCAGCGTCTCGCTGTCTTACGGCGCGCATTCCAACCTTTGCGTCAACCAGATCAACCGCAACGGCACGCCCGAGCAGAAGGCGAAGTTCCTGCCCAAGCTGATTACGGGCGAACATGTCGGCGCGCTGGCCATGTCGGAGGCCGGGGCGGGATCGGACGTGGTGGGGATGAAGCTGCGCGCCGACCGGCAGAACGGCTATTACAAGCTGAACGGCACCAAGTTCTGGATCACCAACGGCGCCGAGGCGGAAACGCTGGTGGTCTATGCCAAGACCGACCCGGCCGCCGGGGCGCGCGGCATCACCGCCTTTCTGGTGGAAAAGTCGATGAAGGGCTTCAGCCAGAGCGCGCATTTCGACAAGCTGGGGATGCGCGGATCGAACACGGCGGAACTGATCTTCGAGGATGTCGAGGTGCCGTTCGAGAACGTGCTGGGCGAGGAAGGCCGGGGCGTGCGGGTGCTGATGTCGGGGCTGGATTACGAACGGGTCGTGCTGTCGGGCATCGGGGCCGGGATCATGGCGGCCTGTCTGGACGAGATCATGCCCTACCTCGCGCAGCGCAAGCAGTTCGGCCAGCGGATCGGGGATTTCCAGCTGATGCAGGGCAAGATTGCCGACATCTACACCAAGCTCAATTCCACCCGCGCCTATGTCTATGCCGTGGCCGCCGCCTGCGACCGCGGGCAGGTGACGCGGCAGGACGCTGCCGCCTGCGTGCTGTATGCCAGCGAGGAGGCGATGGTGGTGGCGCATCAGGCGGTGCAGGCGATGGGCGGCACCGGGTTCATGACCCAGTCGCCGGTCAGCCGGATCTTCCGCGATGCCAAGCTGATGGAGATCGGGGCCGGCACGTCCGAGATTCGCCGGATGCTGATCGGGCGCGAGATGATGGGGGCAGTGTCCTGACATGGCGGTTCTGCGTTCCCTGATCTCGCCGCGCTCCGAAGCCTTTGCCGCCAATCTTGCGGCGCACCGCGCGGCGATGTCCCCTGTCACCTCTGCCGCCGGGGCCGCGATGGCCGGGGGCGGCGACGTGGCGCGCGACCGCCACACCGGGCGCGGCAAGATACTGCCGCGCGAACGGGTGTCGCGCCTGCTCGACCCCGGCGCGCCGTTTCTGGAGGTGGGGATGTTCGCCGCGCACGGGCTTTACGGCGGCGATGCGCCCGGCGCCGGGATGATCGCGGGCGTCGGCCGGGTGGCGGGGCGCGAGGTGATGATCCTGTGCAACGACGCCACGGTGAAGGGCGGCACCTATTACCCGATGACCGTCAAGAAACACCTGCGCGCGCAGGAGATTGCGCAGCAGAACCACCTGCCCTGCGTCTATCTGGTCGACAGCGGCGGCGCCAACCTGCCCAATCAGGACGAGGTTTTTCCCGACCGCGACCACTTCGGGCGGATCTTCTACAATCAGGCGCAGATGTCGGCACTGGGCATCCCGCAGATCGCGGTGGTGATGGGGTCGTGCACGGCGGGCGGGGCTTACGTCCCGGCCATGTCGGATGTGACGATCATCGTGAAGAATCAGGGCACGATCTTTCTGGCCGGGCCGCCGCTGGTCCGGGCGGCGACGGGCGAGGTGGTCAGCGCCGAAGACCTTGGCGGCGGCGACGTGCATACCCGTCTGTCGGGCGTGGCCGATTACCTCGCGCGCGACGATGCCCATGCGCTGGCGCTGGCGCGGCAGGCGGTGGCGGGGCTGAACCGGGTCAAGCCGCAGCCCTTGCAGCTTATGCCGGTCGAGGCGCCGCTTTACGACCCCGACGAGATCCTTGGCGTGGTGCCGGGCGACCTGCGCACCCCCTATGACATCCGCGAGGTGATTGCCCGCGTGGTGGACGGGTCGCGCTTCGACGAGTTCAAGGCCCGTTACGGCACCACGCTGGTCTGCGGCTTTGCCCATGTCTTCGGGATGCCGGTCGGCATCATCGCCAGCAACGGCGTGCTGTTTTCCGAGGCCGCGCTGAAGGGGGCGCATTTCGTCGAACTGTGCAGCCAGCGCGGCATTCCGCTGGTGTTCCTGCAGAACATCACCGGCTTCATGGTGGGGCGCAAATACGAGACCGGCGGCATCGCCAAGGACGGCGCCAAGCTGGTGACGGCGGTCGCCACCACGGCGGTGCCCAAGATCACGCTGCTGGTCGGCGGCTCGTTCGGCGCGGGCAACTACGGCATGTGCGGCCGCGCCTACAGCCCCCGCTTCCTGTGGACCTGGCCCAACAGCCGCATCGCGGTGATGGGCGGCGAACAGGCGGCGGGGGTGCTGGCCACCGTGCGGCGCGAGGGGATCGAGCGCAAGGGCGGCAGTTGGACCGCCGAGGCCGAGGCCGACTTCAAGCGCCCGACCGTCGAGATGTTCGAGGAACAAAGCCACCCGCTCTATGCTTCGGCGCGGCTGTGGGACGATGGCATCATCGACCCGCGCAAGACCCGCGACGTGCTGGCGCTGAGCCTGTCGGCCACATTGAACGCACCGGTTGCCGAGACGCGCTTCGGCGTGTTCCGCATGTGAGGGGGACGGAATGTTCAGCAAGATCCTGATCGCCAACCGGGGCGAGATTGCCTGCCGCGTGATGGCCACCGCCCGCAGGCTGGGCATCCGCAGCGTGGCGGTGTTTTCCGACGCCGACGCGCAGGCCCGCCATGTCGCCATGGCCGACGAGGCGGTGCATATCGGCGGGGCAGCGGTGGCCGACAGCTATCTGCGCGGCGACCGGATCATCCGGGCCGCGCTGGATTGTGGCGCGCAGGCGATCCATCCGGGCTATGGCTTCCTGTCGGAAAACCCCGATTTCGTCGATGCGGTGACGGCGGCGGGGCTGGTGTTCATCGGCCCGGGGGCCGGAGCGATCCGCGCCATGGGGCTGAAGGATGCCGCCAAGGCGCTGATGGTGCAGGCCGGCGTGCCGGTGGTGCCGGGGTATCACGGGGCCGGGCAGGACGCCGATTTCCTTGCGGGCGAGGCCGATGCCATCGGCTATCCGGTGCTGATCAAGGCGCGGGCGGGGGGCGGCGGCAAGGGGATGCGGCTGGTCGAGAACCCGAAGGATTTCAAGACCCTGCTCGAAGGTGCGCAGCGCGAGGGGCAGGCCAGCTTCGGCGACCCGGCGGTGCTGATCGAGAAATACATCACAAGGCCGCGCCATGTGGAGATTCAGGTGTTCGGCGACAGTCACGGCAACGTGGTGCATCTGTTCGAGCGCGACTGTTCCCTGCAGCGCCGCCACCAGAAGGTGATCGAGGAGGCCCCTGCCCCCGACATGCCCGCCGAGGTGCGCGCCGCGATGGGCAAGGCTGCGGTCGAGGCGGCGCGGGCGGTGGGCTATCAGGGGGCGGGGACGGTGGAATTCATCGCCGACGGGTCGGACGGGCTGCGCGCCGACCGCTTCTGGTTCATGGAGATGAACACCCGGTTGCAGGTGGAACATCCGGTTTCCGAGGCGATCACCGGGCTGGATTTCGTCGAGCTGCAGCTGCGCGTGGCGGCGGGCGAGCCGCTGCCCTTCGCGCAAAGCGATCTCGTGATCGACGGCCACGCCTTCGAGGCGCGGGTCTATGCCGAGGACGTGCCGAAGGGTTTCCTGCCCGCGACCGGCCGGCTGGACCATCTGGCCTTTCCCGCAGGCACCGAGTTTGCCCGCGGGCCGGTGCGGGTCGATTCCGGCGTGCGGCCGGGCGACGAGATCAGCCCGTGGTATGACCCGATGATCGCCAAGGTCATCGTGCACGGCCCGACGCGGGCGGCGGCGCTGAACATGCTGGCGCAGGCGCTGGCCGGGTGCCGGGTGGCGGGTTCGGTGACCAATCTGGAATTTCTGGGCGCGCTGGCGCGGCATCCGGGCTTCGGCGCGGGCGAGGTCGATACCGGGCTGATCGGGCGCGACCTTGCGGCGCTGACCCGGGCCGACCCGGCCCCGCCCGAGGTGACGGGGCTGGCGGCGCTGTCGGGGCTGGGGCTGCTCGATGCGCGCGACCCGTCCGACCCGTGGCAGGCGCTGGCCTGCTGGCGGCACTGGAACGAGGCCCGCCACCATGTCGCGCTGACCCACGGCGATGCCGCGTTCGAGGTGCAGGTGATGGCGCTGGGCCACGGCAGCCACCGCATCCTGACAGAAGGCTCGTCGCTGGACCTGACGGTGACCCCAAGCGGCGGCACCGGCTTCGTGGTCGCCACCGGCGGGCACCGCAGCCGGATCGACCTTGTGCGCCACGGCGCGCAGGTCACGGTGTTTGCCGACGGTCGCAGCTTCGTGTTCGGCCTGCCCGACGCGCTGGATGACGCATCGGAAGCCGAGGCCGGCGGCGACAGCATTTCCGCCCCGATGCCGGGGCTGGTGAAGCTGGTTTCGGCCCGGGCCGGGCAAGTGGTGGCGCGCGGCGATGCGCTGATGGTGCTGGAGGCGATGAAGATGGAACACACGCTGACCGCCCCGCGCGACGGCGTCGTGGCCGAGGTGCTGGCGGCGGCGGGCGATCAGGTGACCGACGGCACGATGCTGCTGACGCTGGAGCCGGAAGATGGCTGACCCGGTCACGGTCTTCGAGATGGGCCCGCGCGACGGGTTGCAGAATGAACCGACCCCGATCCGCACCGCCGACAAGATCGCGCTGGTGGACCTGCTGTCGGATTGCGGCCTGCGCCGGATCGAGGTGACGAGCTTCGTCAGCCCGAAATGGGTGCCCCAGATGGCCGATGCCGCCGAGGTGCTGGCCGGGATCGTGCGGCGGCCCGGCGTGTCGTATGCCGCGCTGACCCCGAACCTGAAGGGGTTCGAGGCGGCGCTGGCGGCGGGGGTGGACGAGGTGGCGGTGTTCGCATCGGCGTCCGAGGGGTTCTCGCAGGCCAACATCAACTGCTCCATCGCGGAAAGTCTGGAGAGGTTTGCCCCGGTGCTGGCGGCGGCGCGGGTGGCGGGGATGCCGGTGCGCGGCTATGTTTCCTGCGTCACCGATTGCCCGTTCGACGGGCCGGTGCCGCCTGCCGCAGTCGTGCGGGTGGCGGTGGCGCTGCGCGACATGGGCTGTTTCGAGGTGGCTTTGGGCGACACCATCGGCCACGGCACGCCCGACAGCATCGTCCGGATGCTGGATGCGGTGCTGGAAGCCCTGCCCGCCGGGCAGTTGGCCGGGCATTACCACGACACGCAAGGCCGGGCGCTGGACAACATCGCGGTGTCGCTGGACCGGGGCTTGCGGGTGTTCGATGCCGCCGTGGGCGGGCTGGGCGGCTGCCCCTATGCGCCGGGGGCGGCGGGCAATGTGGCGACCGAGGCGGTGGTGGCGATGCTGGAGGCGCGCGGCCATGCCACCGGGATCAACCGCGCGAAACTGGCAAGGGCCGCCGCCTTTGCAAAGACGTTGAGGACAGCATGAGCGGGTATGAAACCCTGTCGGTCCGGCAGGATGACCGGGGCGTGGCCTATGTCGCGCTGAACCTGCCCGACCGGCGCAACGCGCTGTCGGCGCAGATGATTGCCGACCTGACCGACATGGCGCGCACGCTGGGCGCCTCGCCCGACACGCGGGCGGTGGTGCTGTCGGGCGCGGGCAAGGTGTTCTGCGCGGGTGGCGATCTGGGCTGGATGCAGGCGCAGATTGCCGCCGACCGCGCGGGGCGGATGGCGGCGGCGCGCACCCTTGCCATGATGCTGCACGCGCTGAACGAGATGCCCCGGCCGCTGATCGGGCGGCTGCATGGCGGGGCGTTCGGCGGCGGTGTGGGCCTTGCCTGCGTCTGCGACGTGGCTGTGGCCGGGGCGGGCACGCAGTTCGGGCTGACCGAAACCCGGCTGGGGCTGATACCGGCCACCATCGGCCCCTATGTGCTGGCGCGGATGGGCGAAGGCCACGCGCGGCGGGTGTTCATGTCGGCGCGGATATTCGGGGCCGACGAGGCACGCGCGCTGGGCATTGTGGCGCGCGTGGTGGCGGACGACGCGCTGGATGCCGCCGTCGAGGCCGAGGTGCTGCCCTATCTGTCGGTTGCGCCGCAGGCTGTGGGGGCCGCCAAGGCGCTGGCCCGCGCGCTGGGGCCGCGGATCGACGCGGGCGTGATCGACGACACCATCCGCCGACTGGCCGACACCTGGGATGGCGAAGAGGCCGCGCATGGCATCGCAGCCTTTCTGGGCAGGACCCCGCCGCGCTGGGCTTGAGCGCCGGTCAGGCGGGCAGGATCAGGATGGCGCGGAAATCGTTGACGTTGGTCAGCGTCGGCCCGGTGATCACCTGTCCGCCGATGGCGGCGAAAAATCCGTGTGCGTCATTCGCGGCCAGGGCCGCATCGGGGTCGCGGCCAACGGCACGGGCGGCGGCCAGCGTTTCCGGGCCGATGCACGCGCCCGCAACTTCGGCGGCACCATCGACGCCGTCGGTGTCGCAGGCCAGCGCGTGGATGCCGGGGGCGCCCTGCAAGGCCAGCGCCAGCGCCAGGCAGTATTCGGCGTTCGGCCCGCCGATGCCGCTGCCCCGCCGCGTCACGGTCAGCTCGCCGCCCGAGAGCAGCAGCAGCGGGGCGTCGCCGGGGCGCATTCCGGCCTGAAGGCGCAGGGCTTCCGCGCCGTGACGGGCGGCGACCGCGCGCGCCTCGCCTTCCAGCGCGTCGCCCAGCAGGCGGACCTCGCAACCCGCGTCGCGCGCGAGGTCCGCCGCGGCGGCCAGCGATTGCGCGGGGGCGGCGATGATGCGGTTTTCCGTCCGGCTCAGCCGCAGGTCGTCGGGCGGGATGACCGACGATCCCGCCGCCAGCGCGGCGCGCACCGCATCGGGCACCGGCACCTGCCACTGGTCCAGGATCGCCGCAGCCTCGGCCGGGGTCGAGCCTTCGCCCACCGTGGGGCCCGAGCCGATGAAGGCCGGGTCGTCGCCCGGCACGTCGGAAATCAGCAGCGTCACGAGCCGCGCGGGCCAGGCCGCCGCCGCAAGCTGGCCGCCCTTGACGCGCGACAGGTGCTTGCGCACCGTGTTCATCCTGTCGATCGGCGCGCCAGAGGCCAGCAACCCGGCATTCAGCGCCTGCTTTTCGGCCAGGCTGACGCCCGGAGCCGGTGCCACCAGCAGCGCCGATGCCCCGCCCGAAATCAGCGCCAGCACGAAATCATCCTGATCCAGCCCCGCCAGCAGCGCCAGCATCTGCGCCGTGGCGGCGAGCCCCGCGGCATCGGGCACCGGGTGCGCCGCCTCGACGATCCTGATCCCGCGGCAGGGGCGGCCGTAGCCGTAGCGGGTGATCACCAGCCCCTCGCAGGGGCCCCAGGCGGCCTCGACCGCCTCGGCCATCCGGGCCGATGCCTTGCCGGCACCCACGACCACCACCCGCCGGTCGGGCCGGGGCGGCAGATGCTGCGCCAGCATCTGCATCGGGTCGGCCACCGCAACTGCCCGGTCGAACAGTGCGCGCAGGAAGGGTGCGGGGGTCCGGGGTGTCAGCATGGGCTGCCCCGGAGGCCGGAGACGCGACCCACCTTCGCAGGACCGGTGAACCGCGGCACGGCGCGGCGAACCAGTCCCGCCCCCACCGGCCCGGTCTCGCGCGCCCGCAGCGTTTCGGCGTGTCCGGCCTTGCCCCGACCGGCCTTCGCCTGTCGGGGGATCGGGCGGATTTCCATCCGGGCCGGCGGGCTGGTCCGCGACAGCAGGCCGAGGGCGGTCAGCGAAACCCCGGCCTTGCGCGTCACGTCGATGATGGTCGGTCTGCGGCTCATGTCTCATCCCCCGATCAGGCAAGCCCTATGCCGTGCAAGGTCGGCAGCCGCCGCTTCCGCGCCCCGGCCGCGCGTCCCGGTCGGCATAGCAGAATCCGCCGGTCCCGAACAGTGACGCGGCCAACGCGGGCCAAAAGGTATCGTGCCACCGGCGGAATGGTCTTGCCAGGCTTGCCGCGCGCGAATGGTGGCGCAAGCGTGAAGGTTCGCGACTGCGGGCGTCGGCCCCGGTTCGCCGTGACCGTCCCGCCCTGGGTCAGGCCAAGGGGTCCGGCTGCGCCGCCAGAGCGAACAGGTCGAGAAACGCCTGCGCGGCGGCCAGGTCGCCCTCGGCCCGGACGACCCCCTGTGCGGCCAGAAACGACAGGGGCGCGGGGCCGTAAACCGCCCTCGCCAGCGCGTTGCCGCTGCCCGACAGGACAAAGGGCGCCTGCGGGCGCAGGACGGCCGCGGTTTCCACCCGCCGCCCCCGCACCTGCATCTCGAAGGCCTCGCTGCCGAAATCGAAGCCTGCCACCCGGTCGCCCCCCAGGGCACGGCCGCGCACCAGGGTCACGCCCATCGAGATCATCAGCGCCGAAGGGCTGATGTGCCGGACGGGGTCGTGCCCCGGCACCGTCAAGGCCCAGCGGCACAGGGATTCCAGCACCGGCAGCAGCCCCCGCCCGGCATCGGTCAGCGCATAGATGCCAAGCCTTTCGTCATGCCCGACGACCGCCGCAAGCTGCAACTGCGTCAGCCGCCCGTTCAGCACGCTGGCCGTGATGCCGGGCAGACCGGCGCGGATCATCTGGAACCGCTTTGGTGTGAACATCAGTTCGCGCACCACCAGCAGCGCCCAGCGGTCACCGATCAGGTTCAGCGCATGTGCCGCCAGGCAACCTTCGTCATAGCGAATGCGCGGGGATCTGCCTTTGTCTTTCATGTTTTCCTACTATCAGTTGTAATTTGCTACTGCAATCGGCAAGATCGGACCGGGGGCGGGATTCGCTCCTCAGGGGCCCGCAGGGGAGGAAAATGCGAGATGTCCTATTACACCGGTTCGATCGCGGCGGTTCCGACCGCAAACAGGCAGGAATACATCGACCACCTGTCGGCCGTCTGGCCGCTGTTGCGGTCCTGCGGTGCGTCGCGCATGGTCGAGACCTCGGGCGTGGACGTGCCGCGGGGCAAGGTGACCGATTTCTATCGCGCCGTGGATGCGAAGGATGCGGAAACCATCGTCTTTTCGTGGATCGCCTGGCCTGACAAGGCGACCGCCGACGCCGCCTGGGAAAAGCTGCAGCGCGACCCGGCGATGCAAGCGGCGCCGGCGCTGCCCTTCGACGGGGCACGGATGATCCATGGCGGGTTCTCGCCGGTCTTCGCGCAGGGCACCGACGACGGCGCGGGGTATTTTCAGGGGTTCGCGCTGGCTGTGCCCGAAGGAAACAAGGGTGCCTATGCCACCATGGCCGCCGAGGGATGGCAGATGTTCCACAAGCGCGGCGCGCTCGGGATGATCGAGGGCTGGGGCGTGGACGTGCCGCGGGGCAAGCAGACCGACTTCTACCGCGCCACCGGGGCGCTGGACGGCGAAACCCCGGTTTTCAGCTGGATCGCCTGGCCGGACCGGACCACCTGCGACGCGGCCGCCCTGGCGATGCAGGCCGACTTCGGCGACATGGACATGTCGGCCATGCCGTTCGACGGAAAGCGGGTGATGTGGGCGGGGTTCGAGCCGATCTTCGACCCCAAGGCCGCGTGACCCGCGCGGCGTGCCGGTGGCGTTCCGCCTGCACCGAGCACCTGCCGACATCCCGCAAAGCGGACGCTGTGCCCTGCTGGCCGACCTGCAGGGCACGGGGCTGGGCATACTCCGACCCGACATGAGCGCCACGTCGGCGGCCGAGAGTGCCAGGGCCGAGGTCGGCGAAGGCGCAGCCAGTGGCAGGCGAGGCATGGCAACTGGCGCGAGCTGATGTCCACGACCCCGAAGCGGGTTCGCCGCCCATTCGGCGCCGGTCGGCTGCGCCCTTGGCTACGTGATGGATATGGTCGCAATGGGCACCTGCCAGCTTTCCCGCCGCAAGGGTGTCTTCACCGGCGGCATGACCGGCCTTGGCAATGCCCCGGCGCCGCACTGGCTGCCCTGTTTCGGCATGGACGGCAGCTTTTATAACGAGATCGTCGCGATGAAAGCACTGGCCGAATGCGGTGCGAAGGATTACCTCCACATTGGCAGGCAGACAGGACGAAGATGCAGAAAGTTCACCTTCCCGAACGCCCCGACTGGCGCAAGCAGGCGGCAGACGTGGGTTTCACATTCGCGGACATGCACGGCGAGCCCTATTGGGACGAAACCTCGGCCTATCAGTTCACGTTGCACCAGATCGAGGACGACATCGAAGACCCCGCGACCGAGCTGCACGCGATGTGCCGCGAGGCGGTGGCGACCATCGTCGCCAGCGAAGACCTGATGACCCGCCTTGCGATTCCGCCCGGGCATCACGATCTGGTCGCGGCAAGCTGGCAGCGCGGCGACCCCGAGATCTACGGGCGGTTCGATCTGGCCTATGACGGCGGCGGCCCGGCCAAGCTGCTGGAATACAACGCCGACACCCCGACCTCGCTTTACGAAAGCGCGTCGTTCCAGTGGCAGTGGCTGGAGGATCAGATCGGTCTGGGCGCGCTGGCCCCCGATGACGATCAGTTCAATGGCATCCACGAGGCCCTGGTGGAACGGTTCCGCGCGCTGTTCGCGCCCGACACCGACCTGCATTTTGCCGCCGTGGCCGGGAACCCCGAAGACTATGCCACTGTCGAGGCGATGGCCTGGGCCGCGCGCGCGGCCGGGCTTGGCGCGCATTACACCGACCTGGACAAGATCGGCATCAGCGAGGACGGCCAGTTCACCGACGCCGAAGACCGGGTGATCGGCATCCTCGTCAAGCTTTACCCGTGGGAAGACCTGCTGCGCGACGATTTCGCGCGCCACCTGAAAACCGCGGGCTGCCTGTTCCTTGAACCGGCCTGGAAGGCGGTGCTGTCGAACAAGGGGCTGCTGCCCGTGCTGTGGCAGATGTTCGAAGGCCACCCCAACCTGCTGCCTGCCTTTTTTGAAAGCGACGTGCGCGACGCCCTTGCGGGGCATGGCCCGGCGGCGGGGGGCGTTGCAGCCGCCTTCGACCGGGCGGCGCCGCTGCTGCGGCAGGGGCATGTGGTCAAGCCGCTGTTCTCGCGCGAGGGGGCCTCGATCACCATCCACGAGAACGGCCGCATCACCGAAACCTCGCCCAGCAACGCCTATGCCGACCACCCGAAGATCGTGCAGGCCTATCACCCCCTGCCGGTGTTCGACGGTTTCCGCCCGGTGATCGGCGCCTGGATCGTCGGGCAGACCTGCGCGGGCATCGGCATCCGCGACGACCGCTCGCGCATCACGCAGGACCTGTCGCGCTTCAAACCCCATTTCATCCGAGACTGACCGGAAGGCCGCAACATGACCAAACGCTCCCGCACCGTTGCCCTGTTCATCCTTGGGGCCGCCGCCTTCGCCCTCGCGGGCTGCCGCGAGGAGGAGATCGACGCCCAGGCATTTCCCGATGCCCAAAGCTGCAAGAACGCTGCCAATGCCACCGGAGCCTTTTCGTCGTCGGACTGCGACACGGCCTTTGCCGCCGCGCAGCAGTTGCAGGCCGAAAGTGCCCCGCGCTACGACAGCCTTGAGGTCTGCGAAGAACAGCACGGGGTTGGCGAATGCGGCGACGAAGCGCAGGTCACCGGCGCATCGGGCGGGGGCAGCATCTTCATGCCGCTGCTGGCGGGCTACCTGATCGGCAACATGCTGGCGCGCGGAGCCGCCCCTGCGGCGGTGCAGCCGCTTTACAAGACGCCGGACGGCAAGTTCACCAATGCCACCGGCTCCAGCACCTACCAGACCAACTCGGGTCAGGGAAAGCTGGCCCCGTCGCATTTCGCCAAGGCCCCCTCCACGATCGGCAAGGCCCCGATGACCAAGGCGACCGTCGCCTCGCGCGGCGGCTTCGGCGGCGCCGCCACCGGCCGCACCAGCACCGGCGGCTGATCGCCCCGCCCGCCTCGTGCGGCGGGCGTGGTCGATTTCCGGCCCGGGCCCGGCGTAGCGACCGCCGGGGCCAAGTTTCTGACAAACCCCGCAGATTTCCGTCGATGACACCGCCCCGCTTCGCCGATCGCAAAGGGTGGGGCCGCAAACCGGCCTCACCCCCTCACGAGAACGGTCCGGTTCAGCGCGACACTAGGCCGTCTTTCCGCCCGGGATGCGCAACACCTGCCCGGGGTAGATCTTGTCGGGGTGGCTCAGCATCGGCTTGTTGGCCTCGAAGATCTCGCCGTAGCGGTTTGCATTGCCCAGTGTCTTCTTGGCGATACCTGACAGGGTGTCGCCCTTCTCGACCGTGTGGAACATGGCCTCTTGCGTCAGATCGTCCTCGACTTCGGCCACGCCCACCACGTTGCCCACGGCCAGAATGACCTTTTCGCGTTCTTCCGCGTTCATGCTGCCGCCGGAGATCGTGACCTTGTCACCTTCGACGGTGATCTCGGCGCCTTTGGTATCAAGCCCCAGGTCTGACACTTCCTTCTGGAGTGCAACCGCCGTCGGTGCGCGTTCCTCGTCGTCGGAGATCGTCTTGCCGGATTTCTTCCAGAAATTGAAAAGTCCCATGTGCTCGTCCTTGTTGTCGTCAGCCCCAGGTGGACTGCCGAAGTACAACCTTGTTGCCCGGTAGCGAGTTCCGGGCAGGAATGCCAAGACATTCTGCCGATTGCGTGGCCGGACCGTTCGGCGGCATCGGCGGCAGGCGCGGGCCAGCCTCGCCGGGCCGCATCGTCCTGGACGATTTCCGGGTGCCCCCGGCCCGTTCAACGGCCGAAGGGCGCGGAAATCCCCTGGAAAACGAGGCCGACCCCGGCGGGGGCGCAAACGAATGATTTCATCTGCTTGACGCCTGCGAAGATCACATGCATCCAGATGCCACGCGCAGGACCACCGGACATCCGAGGTCACGGTCAGAACGTGCGGTTTTCCACGAAACAGTCGATCCTCGCGAACCAGTCGGTTGCCAGGCGCCAGTAGGAGTACACCTTGAGGGTCTTCATGCGTTCCATCTTGTCCTGCGTTCTTCTTCTGGCAAGCAGCCCGGCATTTGCCCTTTCACCCGATCAGATCGAAAGCGCGACTTTCGATGGTTCAGACTTGCCGGACGGGCAGTCCGGGCTGACGGTAAAGCTGCAGGTCCTGCTTGATCGTGCGGGCATTTCTCCGGGAATTCTGGACGGCTACAAAGGCGAGATGAGCGAAAGCGCGCTGCGCGGATTTGAAGAGCGTCATGGCCTGCCAGTCGATGGCATTCTGGATGCTCAGGTGTGGTCTGCGCTGATCGGCATCGACGCGATGCCAATTCTCGCTCCCTATACGGTCAGCGCCGAAGATGTCTCCGACCTGACCGAGTCGATACCCGACCACGTGGCCGAAAAGGCCAAACTGGAAAAGCTCGGCTATCTGCGCGTGACCGAGCGTCTGGCCGAACGCTTTCACATGGATGAGGACTTTCTGAAGGCCCTGAACCCGGATGCCACATTCCAGGAGGGCGGCTCGATCTGGGTTGCCGCCCCCGGTGGCCGGATGGAGGCCGAGGTGGCGCGGATCGAAATCCGCAAGTCGCAACGCCGCGCCGTGGCGTTCGACGCGGAGGGGCGCATGGTCAGCAATTATCCGGTCGCGATCGGTTCGACACAGACACCGTCGCCCGAAGGCCTTGTCGAAGTGGTCGCCATCGCGATGGACCCGACCTACAGCTATCTGCCGGAAACCAATTTCGTCGTGGATGGCGTGACGGAGTCCCTGATCCTGCCCGCCGGGCCGAATGGCCCCGTGGGATCGGTATGGATCGACCTGTCCCGGCCGACCTACGGGTTGCACGGCACCGATACGCCGGCAGCCCTGTTCCAGACTGTAAGCCGCGGCTGCGTGCGCTTCACCAACTGGGACGTGGAAGAACTGGCCCATCTGGTGAAGCCGGGCGTGACGGTGGAATTTCTGGAATGATCCGCGCTGCGGCGATGGCGCTGGCGATGGCCATCGCCCTGCCCGCGGCCGCACAGGATGCGGCACCGCTGGCATCCGAACGGCCGAAACCAAGACCTGAACCCGGGCCGGACGTTGAAGCCCCCCGGCAGGCATCCCCCGAGGAGGCCGCTGACAATGGCACCGGCACGGCTGATCCGCCCACCGAAGCCAGGGAGGCAGGACGGCGGGACGTGCTGCGCCTTGACGATGCAAGCCAGGCATCATGCCTTGCCGCGCTGCGCGATCTGGGAGTCGTCTTCCAGGAGGTCGCGGCGGTCGTGCCGGACGACGATGCCGACTGCGGCATCCTGCAACCCGTCAAGGTCAGCGACATCGCGCCGGGTATCACCCTGATCCCCGAAGCCGTCGTGCGCTGTCCGACGGCGCAGGCCATGGCGGCCTGGGTGCAGGACTTCGTTCTGCCCGCCGCCGCCCGGCTGGCTGATCGCGGCGCGCTTGTCGCGATCGAAACCGGCACCGGCTACGACTGCCGCCGGCGCAACGATCAGGCCGACGGAGACCTGTCGGAACACGCCTTCGGCAACGCCTTCGACGTGATGGGCTTTCGGTTCGAACAGGGTCCGCCCTTGAGGATCGAGCCCCGCGCCGCGCAGGGCGACATGGCCGAAGCCTTTCAGGCTGCGGTGCGCGCCTCGGCATGTCTCGATTTCGCGACGGTGCTGGGGCCGGGGTCGAACGCCTTTCACGATGATCATCTGCACCTCGATATCCTGGTGCGAACCAACGGATTCCGGCTTTGCGAGTAGGCACGGAAGACCCGCGCTGAAACCCGGCCCCGATTCCCCCCCCCCGCTGCGGCTGCGCAGGACCAACGGCGCCCGTGCCTGTGACCACGGGCGGACACATGTCGCCGGGCGGCATGGCGATACGCTGGGTGGGGCCATCGTTGCGACGACAGCGGGCGATGTTTCGGCATGGGGTTCGGACAAAGGAAACGCCCCCCGTGCAGGCGGGGGCGCCTAGCGCTTCTTGCCCTTGTCCTTCTTGCCGGATCCGCGGCCTTTCTTGCCCCGGCCCTTGCCGGCACCAGGGTTTGCGCGGTCGATACGCAGTGGAGCGCGGTTGATCACCAGAGGCGGGGCTGCGACCGCGTCCTGCAGACTGGTCGCCCCGATGTCGAGAGGGGCGAGTCCGGTTTCCTCTGCCATGAAGGCCTGCCAGATCCGCGCCGGAAGGTCACCCCCCGTCACGCCGGGCATGGGCGTGTCGTCGTCGTTGCCCACCCAGACCCCGACCACAAGCTGATCCGAAAAACCGACAAACCATGCATCTCGGTGGCCCTGGCTGGTGCCCGTCTTGCCCGCGGCAAAGCCATCAAGTGCGGCCTTGCGCCCGGTGCCCTTGCGCACGACGCCCTCAAGCAGCCTGACAAGGTCTGCATGATGATCGAGAGGCTGCGTGGCCTGATGCGGAAGCGCGGCAAGCAGCCCGCCCTTGCCCGTCGTCGGTGCAAGGCTGGAGATTGCCCAGGGCTGAATCGGCATCCGGCCCGCAGCGACCGAGGCGAACGCACCGGTGAGGTCCAGCAGACCGACGCCGGATGTGCCAAGCGACAGGCTGAGATTGCGCTCCAGTTCGGCATCGATGCCAAGGTCACGTGCTGCCGTGATGATGTCGTCGATGCCAACGTCCTGCGCCAGACGCACGGTCGCCGCGTTGAGCGACCGCGCAAACGCCTGATCCATCCGCACCCGGCCGGCGTAGGCCCCACCGTAGTTTTCGGGCCGCCAGTCGCCGATCTCGATCGGGGTGTCGAGCAGAACACTGTCGAGCGTCCAGCCGTTTCGGAGTGCTGCCAGATAGACGAACAGTTTGAACGTCGATCCGGGCTGGCGCCGCGCCTGAACCGCCCGGTTGTACTGGCTGGTCGCATAGTCCCGGCCGCCGACCATCGCCACCACCGCACCGTCCAGTGTCATCGCAACCAGCGCCACCTCTATCGGGCTGCCGTCCGTCGTGTCGGCCAGCTTCTCGGCAATCACGCGTTCTGCCGAAGCCTGCGATTCCGGGCGGAGCGTTGTCTTGGCGCGGACCGACCCCAGAGCGGGCCCGACCATCGCCGATGCCTCGCTCAGGATCCAGTCGGAAAACCAGCTTCCGCCGTCCCGGCGGGGAGCATTGGTGTTGGGCGTCGCGGGCGAAGTTCGCGCGGCCAATGCCTCGGCTTCCGTCAGCACGCCGGAATCGACCATGGCACCCAGCACCACACTGGCGCGTGTCTGCGCGTCTTCCAGGTTGTGCAGCGCATTGGCCTTTGACGGCGCGCGGATGATGCCGGCCAGCATGGCGGACTCGGCAAGGGTCAGATCGCTGACCGATTTGTCGAAATAGGCGAGCGCCGCCGCCCCGATGCCGACAGCGCCGCCGCCGAAATACACGGTGTTCAGATAGCGCGTCAGGATCTCGTCCTTGGACAGCCGCGCTTCCAGCCGCAGCGCGATCAGCGCCTCATCCGCCTTGCGCTTCATCGTGCGTTCACTGGTCAGAAACTCGATCTTGGCAAGTTGCTGGGTGATCGTGCTGCCGCCCTCGACCACGCCATTGGCGCGGACATTCCGCCAGGCCGCGCGCGCCACCCCGCGAAGGTCGATGCCCCCATGATCGAAGAAGCGCCGGTCCTCGATGGCCACGATGGCCTTGACAAGGTGATCGGGAAGGTCCGCCCTGCCCGCCGGGGTGCCCCTCAACTCGCCGCGCAGCCCGATCAGGGTGCCGTCGGCGGCTTCGACGATGACCGCCGGTGCGGCTTCGGTTCGATCGGTGGCAAGATCAAGCGGCACGGCATAGACCAGCCACGCCAGGGTGCCCCCGCAGACAAGCGCCGCGACCAAGGTCAGAGCCAGGGCAGCTTTCAGAACCTGTCGGGCACGACGCCGCACGGGGCGCAAGGCGGCGGGAGGCGGATCTTCGGTCATGTCACCCTTGCCCTGAAAGCGGCGCGCTCGTTTGGTACGAACGTCTGATGTGCCGGATTTCTTCATGTTGCGTGAAGAACTGACAGAGCAACCCCGCAGACGCGGCGGGCCCGCTGGTCGCTCCGCGCGAGCCGTCCGCCCTTTGGCCCCGCAAGTCAACGCGAAGTTCTTGCCGGGATTGTCCACCGCCCGTGGATGCAATCACGACTTCGTTTTTTCTTCATTCACGAGCGTTGCGAAGGCGCCCGATCCGCCGTGAGGGTGGCGCTTTTCCCGGCACCGGGCGGCAGACCTTGTTCGGCGCGGCACCGAAGGCTGCAACGCCTGTTCAAGGCGGATCGGCCGAACCTGCTCCGGGGTTTCGCGCTTCGCCTGAGTGCCTGCCTGGCCAGGCAGCTGCCGGTTCGCCGGGGCGGTTCACGTCAGACGGTCACGCCCAGAAGACTCGCGTGGGCGGAAACGATCCGCCAGCCGTCCGGCGTGCGCAACAGGGTCTTGGTCTCGCGGCCGGGACGGTCCTCGCCGTCGCGCTGGTATTCGGCATTGGCCGTGGCGAAATCGTCGCCGTAAGTGGTGATGATCACGTTCAGGAGCCTGCGTCGGAACGGGCCAAGCCGGCCGCTGCGGCGAAAGTCGGAAATCGCCTGCCAGCCGCGCAGGTTCTCTCCGACGCCGTAGCGGGTCGTGCAGGCGTGGTTCCAGAACAGCTCATCCATCACCGGAATGTCGCAGGCCTGAAGGGCCGCTTCGTAGCGTTCGAACACGGCCAGCACTTCCGCCTGAACCTCGGGCCGGTTGATCTCCATGATGCCTCCTGCGGGTGCGAAAGGCCGGGGGCGATGCCGTGCGCCGCCCCCGGTGCTGCGGTCAGGTGAAGCTGGCGAATTGCAGGCGCAGCGCCCCGTCAGGATACTGGACCCAGTCGAGGTTTGCGGTCGAGGCTTGCAGGGTTGCCGGATGGGCCAGGAACAGCATCGGCGCCTCGTCGACGATCAGGCGCTGGATTTTGCCGTAAAGCTCCGCCCGGGTGGCTGGATCGCCGGACGCACGCGCCTCGTTCAGCATCTGGTCGGCCTCGGCGCTTTGCCAGCCGGCAAAGTTGTTCGGCCCGTCCTGCGTGAAGTAGTTGAACATGTTGCCGTCCGGGTCGGACCGTCCCGACCAGGGCGACATGCACAGGTCGAACTCCCGCCCGCGCAGCACGGTGATCAGGCTGGTCGCGTCGATCTGGTTGATGGTCACCTCGAAGCCTGCTTCCGCGACCTGCGCCTGAAGGATTTCTGCGATCCGCACGAAGATCGGCGAATTGGTGACCGTGATCGACACCGCGACCGGCATCGCGACGCCGGCCTCCCCCAGCAGCGCCTTGGCCGCCGCAACATCGCCGCGCACATCACACCCAGCGAGGCTGCGATCTGGATGGTGTCCTCAGCGCGGAAATCCTCGATTTCGTCACGACCGGCCGTGAAGATGAACAGATCGGCCCCGGCCCCGCCCGTCAGCGTGTCGTTGCCGGCGCCCCCGTCCAGCGTGTCGTTGCCGGCCCCGCCGTAAAGATCGTCACGCCCGGCACCATCCAGAAGCCGGTCGTTGCCTTCGCCACCGTAGAGATCATCGCTCCCGCCGTCGCCGCTCAAACGGTCATCGCCGTCGCCGCCCTCGAGATCGTCATTCCCGGCGCCGCCGAACAGCGTATCGTTGCCGACACCTCCATAAAGATCGTCGTTCCCGCCCAGACCGCGGATCAGATCGTTGCCCCCCAGACCGGCGATCCGGTCGATGCCGCCGTTACCGGTCAGCACGTCATCGCCCCGGGTCGCACCGCCCGGTGCGGGTGGAGGGGGAACGGGCGGGGCCGCGGCGAAGCCGAACTGGGCGGCGCTCAGCTGGCCCATCCGGACATCCTCGAGCAGAAGCATGTTGCCGCCGCCAAAATCGAACAGCGTGCTGTCGCCACGCTCGGCGGGCCGCGCCAGCGCCATAAGCGCCGAGAAGCTCGTGATCCCGAGCGCGGGGTCCATTTCGATCCGGTCCTCTGCCCGCAGACCCTCGATCCGATCCTGACCGGCACCATAGCGGAACACGTCGGCCCCAGCCCCGCCGTTCAGCTCGTCGTCCCCCGCGCCGCCGTCGAGGATGTCGTTTCCGTCACCGCCATACAGATCATCGTTGCCGCCCATTCCCAGCAGGGTATCGTTGCCTGCCCGACCCTCGATATCGTTGCGGGCGTCGTTGCCGGTCAGCATGTCGTTTCCGGGCGTGCCATAGATTTCCATCTGACTGTTGCCTCCTCTGGTCATCGTTGCCTGACCGGAAGGAATCACCTCTCCGGCCATGACCAGACTGATGCCCGACTCGTCTGACCGCAGTCTGACGAGGTTGCCGCGTCAGGCCGCCGGAAAGCCTAGCTGAAAGATCGCGCCCTGACCGGGTGCCGGACCAGCCGTGACCGTGCCGCCATGGGCCCGCTGGATGCGCGCGACAATGGCAAGGCCAGGCCCTGCCCCACCCCGGGCTGCGCCCTTGCCGCGGCGGAAGGGTTCGAACAGATCACCCGCCCCGTCCGGCAGGCCCGGGCCATGGTCGCGCACCGCAATGTCGGGCCCCGGGCCGACCCTTACCTCGATGCGGCCGGGCGCATGGATGATCGCGTTCTCGATCAGATTGGTGAGCGCCAACCCGATGGCGCTGCCAGACCCGCGCACGAGCAGCGGTCCTTCGGCCGGAAACAGGTCGATCTCGGCCCCGTTTGCATCCGCATAGGGCACAAGCTCGGTCACGACACGGCGCGCCACGGCATTCAGATCGGCGCGCTGGTCGTCGGTGATCTCGAGCCTGTCGGCACCGGCCGAGGACAGGAATTGCGTCACCATCCGCGAAAGGGCCCGCACGTCCCTGCGGACGAGGTCGAAGGCCGGGCCGGCGGGCAATTCGTCCAGGCGCGCGACAAGCACCGCGACCGGCGTGCGCAGGGCATGGGCCGCCTCGGCCGCGCGGCGCTGTTCGGCGCTCAGTTCCGCGTCCAGACGCGCGATGCTGCGACGCACGGCCTCGGTCATGTCAAAGATCTCGGCCGGCGCGTCGGTCTGATCCAGCGGCGGCACCACGCGGCCCGGCTCGATCGACCGCGCCCAGGCGGCAGCCTTGGCCACTGGTCGCAACGCACGCCGCAGGGTCAGCAGCGTTCCGCCGATAAGCAGGGCCGCGATGGGCAAGAGCGGCAGCCACACATGCCCGCGGAACTCGTCCCAGACCTCTTTGCCCAGCAGTTCGGCCGGATCGGCGGCCATGAAGAGAACCACGCTGACCGGCGGCGCGCTGTCGGCGACGTTGTGCGTTGCCACGACCGGCAGAAGCCCCACCCCATTCGGCCAGGCCAGCCAGTCGGTGGCAAAGGGGCCGGGGCGCAGCATGTCCGGCGGGATAAGCCCCAGATTCCGGCCGTCGATCACCGCTCCGTCCGCCTCGATCAGGGCAAAGGCATAGGCTCCGGGGTGGTCGATGTAGATCTGGCCGGGGTCGGACACCAGCGCAGCCGCCTGCATGATCTTCGACGAGCAGCGTTCTCATGACGTGATCCCAGAACCTCAGATGGCCGTTCCGCCCGCTGACATGATAGCGCATCACGCCTTTGACCAGAGGAGGTCAGACGCCTGTGCCATCCGCTCCGACGAATGGCCGTTCCGCGAGCGAGGCGCGGGGCGGGGACACCCGCTGAACGGCTGCTTGCCGCCCATAGCGTAGGTGTGCCGAACGCGCGCGAGGTTGGCGCCGTTCCAGTGTCCGGTCTGACCAGGTTGCGTCTTGTCGAGGGTCCGGGCGTGGCCGCCGGCCAAGCCCTGCCAGTGAAAAGTGCATCGAGATTGGTCGGCGCCAGTTTCGGGCGCCGACAGGGGGCGGGTTTCCGGTGCCGAGCGTCTGGCACTCAGGGCGCCGCTTCGGCCTGCATCCGCGGGCCATACGTCGGCCTGCGCGCGACGAAGTAGGGGTTCTGGCGATGGGCGCCGAAGGTGCGCTGGTCGACGATGTCGAAGCCCGCGTCGTGGAAAGCCTGCGTGAGTTGTGCCACGCTCAGCGCCGCGGCGGCCGGGAACAGGCCGAAGGCGTGCAGCACGCGAAACAGAAGGCGCAGCTTCAGCCCCATGTCGGCAAAACACCAGGTCTTGCTGATCAGCAGCCCGCCGGGCTGCAGATGGGCGTGGATGAGGGCCAGCGTGCCGGGCAGATCGCCCACCAGGTGCAGCACGTTGAAGGCGCAGACGGCGTCGAACGGGCCGCCATCGAACGCATGTTCGGCGTCCGTCACGACGAACCGCAGGTTGGCCGGTCCCGGTTTGGCCGCTGCGATGCGGACCATCTCGGCCGAAAAGTCGGTCGCGGTGAAGGCGGCCACCCCGGGGGCGAGGCGGATCGCAGTTCCGCCGGTGCCGCAACCGATCTCCAGCACACGGTCGCTGGCGCGCAGGCGCGAGGCGGCATCGGCCACCATCGCGTCGAAGGCAGCGACATCCTTGATCGGCCGCGCTGCATAACGCCTGGCGATCCTGTTCCAGAACTTCTGGTCCCTGGTCTGTGGCATGGGTGTTTGTCACTTTCAATGTTGCAGGGCACGCAGATTTGGCATCGCCCCCGGTCGACCGGATCAGGAACGCGCAAGCCGCGTGCTCGTCGTCATGCCCGTGAGGCGCGGCCGGGGGCAAGGTGCCCGCGGCCAGCCCTGCGGCGGCGAGTGCCGGGTCGGAAGTGGCGGCGGCGAAGGGGTGGATCGCCACGTCCTTCAACCCCGCCGAGAAGCCGCCGCGACATCTGGCATGAAGGTCCACGCGCTGTCTGTGATCTGGTCACAATGGCGGGAATTGGCCGTGGCCCGGCCGCTGGTGCAAAAGGCCGCGCGCAGCGCCCCGGCGTGGCGGGAGCCGCGCGGCCGGTGGTGACACTGGGCGGCCCTCGTCGATCTTCGGAGCAGGTTCGGGTTGCGAGACTTTGAACCGGACAGAGATGACGATGGCCTTCACTGTGAAGGAGGCGCATGTCGGCCTTGTCACAGCTGGCCGATGTTCGTCCGGGCCTGTATGCGCGCGAGCCAGAATGACTTCCGACCTGCCGTCGCCGAACCGGCCATGCTCTGAATCTGCCCAGGAT
>JAVSGI010000006.1 GCA_032334235.1 Paracoccaceae bacterium Fryx2 | reverse complement strand
ATCGACAATTGGGAACGCCACCTCGCAGAGGCAATCGACATCGCACGTGTAAAACCCTTCGCTTGGGGCCTTCATGACTGTGGAACATTTGCTTTTGGGATCCGAAGCCAGCTCACGGACGGCGCGGATGTGGCCGCCCTCTGGCGCGGACGCTACAGCACTGCGCTTGGCGGCGCGCGCGTCATGCGCCGTCTTGGCTGGGCTTCACTTGAGGCAATGGGGCTCGCACTGCTCGGTGCGCCGTGCGAGACACCGCTGCTGGCCCAGCGGGGTGACATTGTGCTGGCCGACACAGGCCTTGGTTTTGGAATTTGCGTCGGCGCTACGGCGGTCGGCATGGCACCCGAAGGCCTCATGACTGTGCCGCTTACTTCCTGCCGACTTGCCTGGTCTATTTAAAACCACCAACCTGATATTGGACAACCCCCATGCCCTTCATCGTCTCAGCCGTCGTCGCCGTTGCGGGGGCGATCAGCGGGGTATTGGCCGCAGGCGGCATTGGCGCGGCCCTGATCCGGATTGGCGGCACGCTGCTGTTGTCTTATGCAGCACAGGCATTGATGCCAAAGCCGCAGACGACGCTGCAAAACCGCACGGTGACCATCCGCGAACCCGTGGTGCCGCGCGATTTGGTGTACGGCCGCACCCGCAAGGGCGGAGTTATCGTATTCCTGCATTCCTCGGGATCTGACAACGCAGTCCTTGATTTGGTGATCGTGCTTGCCACACACCGGGTTAAATCCATCGGGGCTGTTTATTTTGAAGGCGAGGTCGCGCTGAATGCTGCCGGTACTGCTCAAGGTCGCTGGGCGGGCAAAGTCAGCATCGAGAAGAAGCTGGGCGATGCCAACCAGACCGCGTTTGCGGGGCTGAAAGCAGCACTGCCCGACAAGTGGACCGAGAACCACCGCCTTAGGGGCTGCGCTGCCATCCATCTGCGGCTGACCTATGATCAGGATGCCTACCCGGGCGGCATTCCAAACATCACAGTGGATCTTGAGGGCAAGAATGACATCTGGGATCCGCGCATCCAAACGTCCGTTTATTCAGAAAACCCCGCTCTTTGCTTGGCCGATTATATGGCCAACACCACTTGGGGCGTTGGCGCGCGGATCGGGCAACCGGACGGCATTGATGAGATGGCCCTCATTGAGGCGGCCAATATCTGCGACGAGCCGGTGGCACTCGCAGGGGGTGGGACGGAGCTGCGCTATGCCTGCAACGGGGTCATCACGCTTTCTGAGGTTCCCAAAACCATCATCGAGGGGTTGCTGACATCCTTTGCCGGGCGTTGCGCTTTCTCGGGCGGGTCTTGGCGCATTCATGCAGGAGCGTGGCGCGCACCGTCCGTGGCGCTGACTGCAGATCATGTTCGCGAGGCTGGTCTGACCTTGGCCACGCGCGTGACGATGTCATCAAACTTCAACGGGGTGCGCGGACAGTTCGTAAGCCCAGAGAACGATTGGCAGCCCGATGACTTTCCGGCCTATGCCAGTGCGGCCTATTTGGCGGAGGACGGCGGCGAGCAGAAATGGCGCGATATCTCGCTGCCCTTCACCATCTCGGCCACGATGGCGCAGCGACTGGCCAAGATTGAGCTGGAACGCGCGCGGCGTCAAATGACGGTGCGACTGTCAGGCAAACTGTCGGCTTGGGCGGCCACAGTCGGCGATGTGGTGACCCTGTCTTACGATCGCTGGGGCTTTGCAGCCAAACCGTTTGAGGTGCAGGGCGTCAGCCTTGATCTTGCGGCTTCGGGTGATGCGGCACTGCTGCTGCCAGAACTGGTCCTGCGCGAAACCTCGCCGCTGGTGTACGACTGGTCGGCAAGCGAGGCACAGATATATGCGGCCGCCCCGCGCACGGCGTTGCCGAATGCTTATGATATTCCAGCGCCGGGGCCGCCCACGGTTACAGAGGATCTCTACATCACCCGCGATGGTGGCGGGCTCAAGGTTCTGGCGCGCGTTGCCTGGGAGGCCGCCCCTTCGGGCTTTGTTGCGGGCTATCAACTGCAGGCACGGCAGAGTGCAGGCGGTGATTGGCTGGATTATGGCCGCACCGATGGTACCAGCCTTGAGATCCGTGATGTTGCGCCCGGCGCATGGCAATTCCGGGTGAAAGCGATCTCGGTGCTGGGCGTGTCGTCGGTCTGGCAAACCGCGTCAGTCGAAATTCTGGGCCTGACAGCACCCCCAGCCGGGCTGGGCAGCGTCACGCTGCAAACTGCCGGTGGACTTGCCATCCTGAAATGGGCCAGGTCCGTTGATCCTGATGTGCGGGTTGGTGGCAATATCGTGATCCGCCATTCGAAAGAAGTCACTGCAACTTGGTCGGACAGTTATTCGATGGACCGGGTGGGCGGCGGCGAGGCTATTGCCGTAGTGCCACTGAAGCCCGGGACATACCTTATTCGGGCAGAAGACAGTGGCGGCAGAGCGGGCCCAGAAACCCGAGTGTCTACTAAAGGCGCGCAGGTCTTGGCCTTCTCGACCTTGGCCTATCTGCAAGCTGATCCGGGGTTCGTGGGGAGCAAGACGGGTTTGCAAGTAGCAGGCTCAAACCTGACATTGACGACCGCAACAACTGGCGGGGTCACGCAGGTCACTGCAATGGAGGGGCAATACGGTTTTGCTGCTGGGCTCGATCTTGGGGCTGTCAAACGCGTGCGCCTGCGTTCTGAGATCGGTGTTGCGGCCCTGGCGCTGAACGACCGGATCGATGCGCGCACAGCACTGATGGACAGCTGGGCCGACTTTGACGGCGCGGCTGGTGCTGAAATCGACGTGCTGTTCGAGATCCGCGAGACCGATGACGACCCAAACAGCAGCCCCACCTGGGGCCCTTGGGGTCGGCTCGACAACCATGAAATCGAAGCCCGCGCTGTTGAGGCCCGGGCCTATCTCTCCACCAAGGATGCGTCCTATACGCCCATCGTCTCCCAACTGCGGCTTTATGCCGATGAGGTCGCCTGAGAATGCCCCAGACATCGAGTTTTGCAATCACCAATGATGCCGGAGCCGCTGTTCGCGCCCGGATCAACGAGGTGATCGCCGCCTTACAATCCACCAGCGCCGGGGCGACGGCACCGACCGCAGCAATTGCTGGCATGCTCTGGGTCGACACCTCCGCCTCCCCGCCGGTACTGCGGCGGCGCAATGCGACGAACACAGGCTGGGACGCACTTTTGGATGCGGCGGGCAATCTGGCAGGGTTGGCAAATACGGCGCTGGCGCGGGGAAACCTCGGGCTTGGCACAATGGCGACAAAAGCCGCAGTGGATTATGACGCCACGATTGCAGGCAAGGCGACCCTCACGGGGGCGACCTTCACCGGAATTGTCACCGCCCCAAACTTCGTGTCCTCGTCAGATGCGCGCCTGAAATCTGACATTGAGGCCATCGCGGATGCGCTGACGCTGGTTTGTGCTCTGCGCGGCGTGCGCTTCACCATGGATGGAACCCGCCAGATCGGCGTGGTGGCGCAGGAGGTGGAAACGGTGCTGCCTGAGGTCGTGCGGGCAGATCAGGCAGGGCAACTGTCTGTCGCATATGGCAATATCACAGGCCTTCTCATCGAGGCCGTCAAGGAATTGACCGCGCGTGTTGCGGCATTAGAGGAGGCACGCCGATGAATGATGGTGGGTTTATCGACATGATTAATTCGGTATTCGGCGGGGCTGTCACCACCCTGATTGGTGCGCTGACCGGACGGCTGATGTGGCATTCGGGCGAGGTGAAACTTGGCCGGCGCCGCTTTTTTGGCAAGGAGCTCTTGTGGGAAATCCCCGTTGCCGTTGGCATGGCGCTGATTGGCGAGGCTGCGGCGAATTACATCGGCCTCGCGCAACCGGTCTCGACAGGCTTTGTGGCAACCCTCGCCTATCTTGGGCCCCGCGGGGCAGAGGCGCTGCTTGCGTCCTGGCTGGGCCGCAAGAAGTAAGGCGCGGCGCAGGCAGGGTCTCAGCCTTCAGCTGTGCTGCGTTCATCCCCGTTACGGTAATTCCAGTCACGGTAATCCGAGGCTGCCCCGACAACAATCACACCGCCAAGCGCCACCCAATCTCGGGCGGCGTTTCCTTTTGCATGGGACAAAGACATGACCGCTTTTGAAATCGCCCGAAGCTACATCGGCACCACCGAAGGCCCGGGCGCCGCGAACAACCCCAAGATCATCGAGATGTACGCTACCATCGGACAGGATTGGGTCGAACATGACGACGTGGCCTGGTGTGCGGCCTTTGTGGGGCATTGCCTTGAGAAAGCCGGGATCCGCTCCAGCCGCAAACTGACCGCGCGCTCCTATCTGGATTGGGGTGAGGCTGTGGATCTGGCCGCAGTGCGCCCGGGCGATATTGGCGTCATCCCGCGCGGCACCTCGGCCTGGCAGGGCCATGTCTTTTTTATCGACCGCGTTGAGGGCAAGTGGCTGTTTGCCTTGGGCGGCAATCAGGGCGATGCAGTCAGCGTGCAGCGCTATCCAGTCTCGAAGCTGATCGGCCTTCGCCGCGCGCCAGCTTCCGGATCACGTCGTCCGCCCCCGATCAAGGCAGTGCAATCGATGTTGCGCGATCTTGGCTATCATGAAGTGGGCGCGGTTGATGGTGTGATGGGCAGTCGCACAAGGGGCGCTGTTCTGGCCTTCCGCGCTGACCACGGCCTGCCGCTGGAGCCGGTGATTGACGCCGCTTTTGTCGCTGCCTTGGAGACCGCAAAGCCGCGAGCTGTCACTCTTGAGCGCGCCCTCGGGCAGCCAGCCGCCTCGCGCATTGTCAGCGCCGCCAATGCGCAGATTGCGCTCGGGGCTGCCGGGTCAGCGGGGATTGCCCTGACCGATCTGGCGCCTCTGATCACACAGGCCGAAGATGGGCGCGATCTCGCGACCCGGGTGTTGGACTTGGTCGGGCTTGGGGCGCATGCAGTCACGGTCCTCCCCCTACTGGGTGCCGTGCTCTTCCTCGCCATCATCGTCTTTGCGGTTAAATCCCGTGCCGCTCGGATCGAGGATCACCGGTTGGGGAAAACGCCATGATCCTAGGCACACTGCTCCGTTTGGGGACCCGGCTGCGCTTGGGTCTGGCGCTGGCGGCGATTGCAATTTCCGCCCTATGGATTGCCTTCGCCAAAGGTCGGGCGCAGGCGCGCGCACATCTTGCTGTCAAACAGGCAGAAGCCCGCATTCGCTCTCTCACCCTTGCAAAGGAAATCCGCCATGAGCTTGAGGTTTTGCCTGATGCTGAGCGCAAGCGCCGTCTTGCTCGCTGGATGCGGGATTGATCTGCGCGCGCCCACCGATTGCGATTGGGCAGCACCCGTCCTGCTCTCGCGCGAAGATCAGCTGACGGATGGCACCGCACTCCAAATCCTGACCCATAATGAAACCGGCGCGCGGCTTTGCGGGTGGCGGCCATGACGGGCCTTTCGACAGGCGGGGTCTCCACGCTGGAAGGTCCAGTCATTTTGATTGGCTATGAATACCGGCTGCAGCTGCAAGCAGATACCGCGCTCTTTCCGCAGGCATGCGTCTTGGTAGGCCAAATGCGGACACGTTTGGCAGCACTGGAGGTGATTGCCACCCTTTTGAGCGCAACCGGCAGCCTCGTCCGCATAGATGATTACACCCTCGAGATTGTGGTGGCAGCGGACGTGACGGCTGCCCTCATTCCCGGCAGCGTGGTTGTGGATTTTGTCCGCACTGATCTCACCCCGGAGCGCCCGCTTGGCTTCTCGCTGGAAATCCCGGTTCAGCAATCGGTGACACGGGGACTTTGATGTCATGACAGCCGCGCTCGATTTACGGCTCCAGACCGGACCCATTCGTATTCGCGTCTCGGCGCTGTCGCCGATCACCCTGCGCTTGGCCACAGCGCCGGTGTCTGTCCACCTGCTGGGTCTGCCCGGGCCAGACGGTTTGCGCGGACCTCAAGGCGCGCAAGGCAATCAGGGTGACCCTGGCGTGACCATTCTGCCCACCGACGCGCCCATCAACGGAGGATTTTTCTGATGGCCAACACAATCCAGCTCAAGCGCCGCGGCTCCGGCGTGGCAGGCGCGCCTGCAGCGCTTAAATCGGGCGAGCTTGCCCATAACGAGGTTGATGATACGCTTTATGTTGGCAAGGGGGACGATGGCACCGGCAATGCAACCACCATCGCGGCCCTTGCGGGTGCGGGGTCCTTTGTTGCCTTGACCGGTGCGCAGACGGTGGCAGGCTCCAAAACCTTCACCCTCGTTCCAAAATCTGCCCAAGACGCCAGTGCCGCGACGGATCTCGTGCGCAAATCGCAATTTGATGCGGGGCTTGCCGCCAAGGCCGATGCTGTGCACGGCCATATCATCGGCGATGTGACGGGCTTGCAGGGTGCGCTAGACGGCAAACTCGGCGCATCGGCCAATGCCGTCTCGGCAAGCAAACTCGCGACGGCGCGGACAATTGCACTGGCTGGCGATCTCTCGGGCGCGATCAGCTTTGATGGCGCGGCCAATGTGACCCTGACGGCGGCCGTGATCGATGACAGCCACAACCACATCATTGCCAATGTGGACGGGCTACAAGGAGCGCTGGACGCCAAAGCGCCCTTGGCATCACCTGCCCTGACGGGCGTGCCCATCGCACCCACCGCCACAACAGGAACCAGCACACCCCAGCTCGCAACCACTGCCTTTGTGCAGCAGGCCATCGTCGCCTTTGGTCCCGGCGATATGCTGGCCACAACCTATGACACCAACAGCAATGGCAAGGTCGATGCGGCCGAACTGGCCGACGCCGTACCTTGGGCGGGCGTTACCGGCAAACCCACCAATTTTACGCCCGCCGCCCACAGCCACCCGGTCTCGCAGGTGACCGGGCTTCAGGCAGCGCTTGATACCAAAGCCCCGCTTACCTCGCCGGGCCTGACCGGCACACCCACCGCGCCAACCGCTGCCTCTGGTACCAACACCGCGCAGCTGGCGACGACAGGGTTTGTCGCCGCTGCCATTGGGGCGCTGATTGATGCGGCCCCGGGTGCTTTGGACACGCTGAACGAGTTGGCAGCGTCTTTGGGCGATGATCCGAATTTTGCGGCCACCGTGACCAATGCTTTGGCAGGCAAGCTCGCTGCGGCATCAAACCTCGCAGACCTGCCCAACAAGACGACGTCCCGCGCAAACCTCGGGCTTGGGAGTATGGCCACGCAAGCCGCAAACGCTATCGCCATCACCGGCGGTACGATCAACGGCATCGCGCTCGACGGGGGCACGTTCTGATCATGGCCAACACTCTTTTGGTCAAGCGCACCACCGTGGCAGGGCGCGTGCCAACGACAGCGCAGCTGGTTGCAGGTGAGTTGGCGGTCAACGTGACCGATGGAAAGCTCTATCTCAAGAAAAGCACAAGCGGGGTGGAGAGCATCGTCGATGTGACAACCGCAGCGCTGAGCGACGCCGAGCTCTTTGCCAAGGTGCTGGCCCAAGATGGACCCGGATCGGGCCTAAACGCTGATCTTCTGGACGGGATCCAAGCCAGCGCTTTTGCGCAACTGACGGGCGCAAGCTTCACAGGCGCCGTGATTGCACCCGATTTTGTCACCACCTCCGATCTGCGGCTCAAATCTGAAATAACCCCGATCCCGGATGCACTTGGCAAATTGCACAGGCTCACCGGCGTGACCTTCCAAATGCGGGGCTCGGACAGACGCCAGATGGGGTTGATCGCGCAGGATGTGCAGCGGGTTGCCCCGGAAGCCGTGGTCGAGGCCGAGGGCGTGCTGCGCCTAGCGTATGGAAATCTCATCGGCCTGCTGGTCGAGGCCATCAAGGACCTCGCGGTAGAGGTCGAGCAGCTGAAAAGGAATGCACCGTGATCGAAATAGGATTATTTGCCATCACCAATTGCGGTGGGCCACTGCATTACGCGGTCGACATCAAACCAGATTACGCCGGCATTTCCGTTTTTGAACGCGTGCCCGCAGGATCCGGCACTGGCATGGCCGGTGTGATGGCTTGGGCGGATTTAAAGGCAATACTTGAGGTACCACCTGCATTTGGCAACAAGGCGGGCTTTGTGGATCTTGCGCACAATGAAACCCTGATCCCTGATCTGCCGGGCACGGACGCCGGGGCGATCTACAAGGGACGGTCCTATATCTTTGCTGATGGCATGAACGGCGTTGATGAGATCGTTGATTATTCCTTGCTGGATATCGCGGTCGGTCAGGGCGGAAGACCCCTGTCTTGGCGCAACCGCTTTGCGCAATCGGCCCGCGAAAAGATCGATTTGTCGTTCCGGCATCGGGCCCGTGAGGGCATTGCCAATGCGCTGGTGGTCTTTTTGCCGTTTGAGGTGCCCTTTGATCAGGCCCGCATTGAGGTGCTGTGTCAGACTGACCCGATCTTGTTGAACGGCACGGTGATTGCCGGGCGGATTGATGATGCAACCATTCCAAAGGATGGCGTCTGGTTCAAGCAATTCTACTTCCACGCAGTCACAACTGAGGTGGTCACGGTCGCACCAGATGGTCAGGTTGATGTACCGTTCCAGTTGGTCTGGACCTCAGACGGCAGCACCGTCATGCGGGCCGTGACCTTCAAACTGGAGGCCGATGCCGGTTATTTGCCGCGCCGCCGCGTTACCACGGATGCACATGGGCATGGCGTGATCAGCGTCGAGGCCCGAGGCCTTGCGGTTGGCGATGTGATCTCGGTCAAGATCAACACTGAGCATTACACGGCCATTGGCAAGCTGCGCGTTGAGGTGGTGGCATGAGCCTCAAAATAGCGACCAGCACTGAGTTGCAGATGATCTATCCGGCGTTTGTCATGCACAAGCATTGGGATATGCCGCCGGGCTATAACGACCAGCTTTATGCGCTGGCGGCTGAGGACGCTGCGGCAAATCGGATACAAGACGCGGGCGACGGCCGTAACATTGGCGATCAGACCAATCATCTGGGCCATCTGCGTCACAACTTTCTGATGGATCAGCGCGATCCGGCCATCGTCGTGCTGGCGCAAATGGTGGCAGCGGCAGTGCGGGAATATCTGCAGCTGGCCTATGGCTATGATCATGCGGGCGACATTCAGATGATGTCAGACACTTTCTGGCAGCGCCGCAGCTTGCGGGAGAACGTGGGCATCAACGCCCATACCCATATCCAGACCGATATCGTCTGCACCTATTATCCGCGCGTGGTGCTGGACGTGGATTGCCCGGAAACCTCCCTGCATCGTGGTGCCGTACGGTTTTACGATCCTGCCAATGTTGGCAAGCGGCTTTGGCCCTGCAAAAACCCCGATGCCTATATTGGCGGCTGGTACGCCGTGGAGCCGAAAACCGGCTCGATGCTGATTTTTGAGGGCCATGTGCCCCACGACAGCACCTATTTTGAGGGTGAAGAGCGGATGTGCATTCCGGTCCTGTGTTCGCTCACCCTTCCCAATTCTCACTGCAAAGCCGGGCTCGCAGAGATCCTGGCACATCAAGAGACAGGAGGCGCACATGGCCTATAAGGTTGGAACGACCATCGTGATTGATGACAGCGGTACAGTGGATTGGTCGCGCATCGCCAATAAGCCCGCGATCGGATCTGGGACCATCACAGCGGTGACCATTACAAATGGTACACCTTCGGCTGGTGCGTCTGTGTCGGGCAGCGCAAGCGGTTATGCTGGCGCTTATGTGGGCAACTGCTACGTCGAAAGCCTCTCCGGCGGAGGGACGTCAGGTGCTGTGTCAGTCACGGCAAACCGCAAGACGTTCAACTGCAACTGCAATTGCAGGTGTTAAGAATGGAAGTTCGCAACACATCGCTCGATCTATGGCCAACGCGCATCGCCTTTTTTGAGGCTCCCGTCGACTGGGCCGTGAATCGGCAATTGGCCGCTGAGGCGATTGCCGTCGCAGGGCTGGAGGACGGGGCCAACCCTTCCGCCGCCAAGCGCCGAGTCCGTGGTATTCTGGAGCGTAGCGAAGCGGGCCAAGCCCTGAAGGCGCATATCTTCACCTGTGCCAGAACCATGCTTGGTCCTTGGGCACAATATCTTGATCCCGATCATTGCGAAAACCGCGCCCTCGTGATGCAGCCTGGCGCGTTTATCTCTACCCACAAAGACAGCCGCGAGGGCGATCTGACCTGCGTGCACTTTCTGACCGGTGGCGGTGCGGGGCAACCGATCAACAGCGCAGGTTCCCCGCGCTTTGTGATCGAGGATCCCTCGCGCTACTTCGACGAGGGTCGGCTGCCGTTTGAGGACCGCCACGGCTATTCGGTTAATCCAAGGCCGGGGCTCTCGGTCTTCTTTCCCTCTCACATCCCCCACAACCAGCATCCCCACCTGGGGAGTAAACCGCATGTGCAGGTCGTCGCAAACTTCCGCGTCACCTTGCCCAGCGATCTTGAAGAAAGGTTATTTGACTGATGTGGTTTGATCTGACCCTTGAGGCGCGTGACGGCAGCCGTCACACCATGCGCTACAACCCCCACACTTCTGAGGCCGAAGGGCTGCCGTTGCCGGTCGATCCCGGCATCTTCGCGCCCGCGCCGCGGGTGGCGAAAGACAAGCCCCTTGGCAAGTCCCGCGCACCCCGTATTCTGAAAATCCAGCTGGGTCTGTCGTGCAACTACGCTTGCAGCTATTGCAACCAAGCGTTCCAGATTGCGGATGCCACTGTCTCGAAACTGGTGGATGTTGAACACTTTCTGGTCCAGCTCGACGGCTGGATCACTGATGCCCCGGAAAGCATTGAGCTTTGGGGTGGCGAGCCGTTTCTCTACTGGGCCAAGATTAGGCGGCTGATCCCCGCGCTGGCGGAGCGGTTCCCGGCGGCACGCTTCTCCATCATCACCAACGGATCGCTCCTCTCACGTGAAAAGCTGGACTTCATCGCGGCGCACGACATTGCCATCACGATCTCGCATGACGGGCCCGGCCAGCATCTGCGCGGGCCTGATCCGCTTGCGGATCCGCAGACGCGCGGCTGGATTGAGGCTTTGCTGGCCGAACGCCCGGATAAGACGTCCTTCAATACGGTGCTGACACGCACACATCATGATCTTGCGGCGCTGAAGGCTTGGTTCGCAGGTAAGGTTGGCTCGGATGTCTTTGTGGGTCTGGAAGGTGTGGTAAACGTTTATGATGCGGCGACGGCCATTGGTACGGGGCGTTTCGAGCCTGCGCAGTTGAACAGCCTCACAAGGTCAATCTTTGAGGCGCTGGTTGAGGATCCAAACGCCTTTGGCCTTGGCGCGCGCCTTGACGAGTTCTACGCCTCCATCCAGCGCCGCCGTCCAATCGAAGCCCTTGGCCAGAAATGCGGCATGGACCGCGAAGACACCATCGCCGTCGATCTGCGCGGTAATGTCATGACCTGCCAGAACACCGGCGCTAAGGGGGCGCATAAAATTGGCCATGTAGAAGCGTTTGATGAAATTGCGCTGAATACTGCCACCCATTTTGCCTTCCGCCCCGAATGCATGGCCTGCCCGGTTGTCCAGCTCTGCAAAGGGTCCTGCATGTTCCTTGAGGGCGACTTCTTTGCACAATCCTGCGCCAATGAATTCGCGTTTAACATGGGGATCATGATGGCCGCGATTTGGCATCTGACGGGAATGGTGGTGGTTGGGGTGCTGGCTTCACCGCCGAGTTAATAAAATCTGGAAATAGATACCCGCCGCCCTCGCAGCCGCGACGATCTTATTGAGCGCCTGCGCAATGGTGAGTTCTGAGACCCCGCCTAGCGCCTGCGCGCCTGTTGTGGCCTATAGCCGTCCGCAGCAGGCGCGCTTGGCCGACGAGGTGGCCAAGTTGCCGGAAGGCGCACTGATCATAGGCTGGCTCGCAGATTACGCTACGCCGTGCTGCGCGAACAGGCGCGGGCATGTCATCGCGCCCTTTTGAACTCGTTGAAATACGACTGGACTATGCCCGCAGATCACGCCTGTTGTCGCTTCAACTACCGCGAGGAAACCAAACCATGTCCCCAAAATACCCCCACATCGTTGTCGAACTAACCGGCCGTGACGGCAACGCCTTTGCCGTTCTCGGCCGTTGCCGCCAGGCCGCACAGCAGGCCGAGCTGCCCGATGACTCAATCGCCACCTTTATGGCCGAGGCCATGGCTGGCGACTATGAACAACTGCTGCAAACCGCAATGCTCTGGTTTAATTGCGTCTGACCAGAACCAAGCTTATTCCTCAGAACTCACCATCTGCTGCTCCAGCGACTGGCGGATCAGACCAATCACATAGGGCAGTTCGTCCAAGTCCTTGATGGCAACCTCGACATCGCCATTGCCATAGTGGCCAATGCTGGTCATGTCCCGAGTGATCCCCTTTGGATCGCGAAGATCGTGAAACTTCATGTTCAGCGACAATCGTAGCCGCCGCGCTTGCGCCACGACGTCGACCACATTCGTTTCCGCCTTGAAGGCGATATAGGATTTGACGATCTCCTCGGTCATGCAGGGATCAAGCGCTAAGATTTCCCGACGCAGCGCCTGAAACAGTGGCTGCATCAATCCGCCCTCATCAACAGTCGGGTGGTCCGCAAGTGTGTATTCCGTTGTGCGGTCCGCTTGGGGCAGATAGCCTTCAAGGACCGAAGGCGACAGCTGTGGCGCATCCCAGACCTTGACCGCGATGCCGGTCAGTCGCTCAGCCCGCTTCGCGATTGCATCTTCATTCCAAGTATCAATCGCAGCCAAGCCCTCGTTTAGGCGCAAGGGACTTTCTCGGAATCCGCCATGCATGTCCCGCTTTTCGGGAAACGGTCGATCACTATATTCGGCGTTATAGCCTGTGAGCGTAAGGTTCCCGACCGTATGCAGCAAGGTTTCCTGCACCCTTTTCCAGTCCGGCCCGAGCGCATTGCGCCAAGCAGACGATAGGTTCTCGTTCTGCGGCATGATATGCTCGATCGTGTACTCATCGACAGCAACGCGCTCTTTGCGATCAAAGTTTTCGAGACGGCGCAACCAGTAGGACCGGCTACGGAAATTGTAGAGATCGCGAAGGGCCATGCCGCGGCGGAACTCTTCGTCATCGGGAAAGCGTCGATACGAGGGCATGGTCATGAAGTGCGCTTCGATGCTCTCCAGATAGCGGTCCTTCCGCAATACTCGGCCAAAGGTTGCGAAGGTCTTGTTCAATGAGTTCGTGGGAATGGCGCAGATGGCGCGTCGAAAAACGTAGGCTTCGATCAGGCGAACGGCACGCAGAAAATCAGGCTTTGGCAATAGGCCTGCTACAAAGTCGTGATACAGTTCGAGCAGGAACGGAAAGGCAACTTCGACCTTCAGCTCTCGCAGATCCCGGAATGCAACGGCGAGGTCTGGGTCAGGTTCTTTCCCCAGCGCCATACGACTGTAATGCCGGGCAAAGGCATGAATATCCTCGACAAGTGCATCCACTCCTGCCGTCGCCACTATGGGTTCACGAGCATAGTCCTTGAACGCGGTATAGACGTCGCGCAGGTTCGGAATCTCGCCAGTCCGCAAGGTCAGGTAATGCCGCATGAAGGCGTCAAAGTGCGCGCCATAACCGTCTTGGGGAAAGCTGACCTCCATTGGGTGCCAGTGGTCCCCATATATCTGGCTTTGATGGTCCGGCTCCAACCCCATCAGAACGAAATTGCGGATCAGGTCCGCCTGGCTCAGTTCACGGCCTGTAGAGTTCATGCTCTCGAAAATAAGCTGCGGGTTGTCCTGATCGCGGGTCAGTGAAATGTCCACGACCATCAGCTTGGCCAGCCCCTCGCAGAGCGCTTTCAGATCTCCATTCATTCCCGCGATCCGGGTTTCAAAGAAAGCAAAGTTCTGCATCACCCGCATGGACCCATCATCGGGCATAGGTTTTTGCTGCATGATGGCCAGCAGGGTCGCGCGGTCACCTTGGGTCAGAAGGAGCTTGTAGCGCCGGTCCCCCTTCTCAAGCGGGTTGAGCAGGAAGTAACTGCGTACCTTTTCGCTCGAGAACCCGTCTACCGGCTCTTCATCGCCCAGCGCCCGCGCCAGCGCCTCGAGAATGAGCATGACCGAGGTCAGTCGTTGTTGCCCATCGATGACCAGAAGCGGTGATTGGTTGATAATCTGATAAAGCCCAGCCTGCACATAGACGATCGACCCCACGAAATGAGCGAGGACATCAGACCGTTGTCCCGCGCGCATGATGTCGTCCCAGAGCTGCTGACATTCGCGTTCGGTCCAGCTGTAGGTTCGCTGATAGATTGGAATGACAAACTGGGGCGAGCGCTTCAGGAACTCGAGCATATTTGCTTCGCTGGCTTTCATCTTTCCAAGTCTCCCAAAATCGTTGTGGCCACAGGTTTGCGGTGCCTTATATCCGATCTCCACTAAATGTCGCAGTAGTTGCTGCAAAACCCAGCCGCTCTGCCACATCCTCATAGTTCGGGTCAGCGGCATATAGACGTTCGAACTCGCGCCTTGCCTGTGCCTTGCGGCCTACTTGGTCATAGAGAACCGCGCGATCATAGCGGATCTGCCGCATTAATACCTCGGGGCGGTCCTTATGGCGGCGATTTGCCAAGGTCAGCACATCGATCGCTGCATCGGGCAGGCCCAACTTGGCCAGCGCCTTGCCGCGATAAAGCAGGATCGCTGTGTCGACCGGGGTCTCGTTTTCGACATTCACCGTGGCGCGCACCACCCTCTCCATCAATGCGCGGTCATCAGGTGTGTCGAGTGCCAGTTCAGCAAAAGACACCAACACCACGGGGTCTGTCGGGTCCAGTTCCATAAGCCGTTCCAGATGCGCCATGGCATCACGCGACCGGTCCGCCAGTTGCGCAATCTCCACAAGTGCCAATCGCGTGCCGCGCTCGCGCGGGAATACATGCGCGAAGATATCCTTCGTGATTGGCAAGCTGGCCTGCGCGGCGATCTCGTATTTGGCGAATAACGTGCCCAGATCATTGACCATGCCCAGTGCATGCTGGAAATGCGCCTCTGCTCGGTCGAACTCCTCGCGGCGGAGCCGGATCATTCCAGCCATCCAGGCAGCATCGGGCAGGTCGCCTGCTTCTTCCAGAGCGGTCAGTGCCGCGTCCTGATCACCATCATTGAGCGCGCGGATGCCATCAATGAATCTCCGCTCCACTACTGGCGTCATCAGACGTTGAAAGAAGCCAAGCTTCAACCGGTCGCGCTGCGGCACAGCTGGCGCAGGTGCGGCCTCGCCTCGCTCAGCACGCTTACTGTCATGGACGGTGTAGAAAAGCCCGGTCCCGGTCAATCCTGCCGTCATGCGGTTTCCGTTTGGGCTGATAGTGTATTTCGCGCCGCGCGGGCCCAGCGACAGCGATGCCATTGATTTCGACAGGTTCAGCGTGACCCCGGGGGCCAGACGGATGCGGCGCCAGAAGCGGAAACTCATGCCCCTTCCCTATCAGGAGCTAAACGCACGTAGGTGACATAAAAGCCCTTGAGCATCCGGTGCTCCTGAATCCGGTCCCCAAGGGAAAAACCCTCCGTTTTGATAGGCGGCTGGAAAATATCGAGCCCCCGATCCAACACCATCTTCCAGCCAGTGTCGGTGACAATATCGCGGGCATGGGCGGTACCAGACGTATCGAAAGCCCAGCTGAACTCGACACCAGTGCCTGTACAGGCCGTGGTGATTGACTCGAGCAATTCGCGCTGACGGGAGATGTTGCCCTCATCGGGCCCTGTCACAAGGTGAACCTTGATCTGATCCTCCGGAGGCTTCCTGCGGATCACCATCTCGACGAATTCCATCATGTTCCTGTGCTGGTAAAACAGGCGAATGTACGGATCGGTCACGATGATGCGACTGGCCCCATCGATATAAGGCCCAAAAAGCTTGTCGTAGCTCACGCCCTTTCGGTTTTCCGCAAAGACATGGTGGCCCTCAGCTAGTTTTGGGGCGGGCAGAGATTTGGGTGAAATCGGAGCAACCGCTGCAGTGTCACGCGCATCGTCTTCAGATGGCTGATGAGCGCTGGGCGTGGCCCCGGTGGCGTTTCCCTGGTCCTTTGGGTCAAGAGCTGGTTTGAGGTGATAGAACTGTGGATATTCCTCCTCTTCGACCGTACTGACCCGCCGCTTTGCACCGTCAGTGCCAACGTAATGAAAATCGACGTCCGGGTATGTACTGTCGATCCGGGCGAGTTGATCCTTCACCCGCTTGCGGCTTTCCATGGCAAGACGCAGCAGTTCCTCGACCTCGTCCTCGGTCTGGCTGCCATCAGGGAAGATCAGCTTCAGCATGCCCGACATCGTCTTGTAAATCGCATCCCTGTCTCGCGTCGAAATCTTTTCGCTGACCTGAAAGAACTGGTCTGGCCGGTTCGAAAAATCTTCTGACCGCAGATGACGCAGGATCTCGGCCAGGTAGTCGACAATGAAGCCATAGCCCTTGGTGAACATCTCACCACGGATGACGTCGATCTCCCAGCCGGGCAGATAAGCGTGCAGACGATCGATGAACGCAGAATCGTGAAACTGGCTTGGCAGCGCCTCGAAGAGATCGCTGTTCTTCAGCATGAAGGGCACATTGTGGTCGGTATTGCCCACGAAAGAGAAGCTGGCCTCCGCTCCCATTGGGTTGACGCCCCGCGAGAAAGACTTGTTGGCCATGTAGTTTTTCATGATGTCGACCAGCGCCTTGTTCGCGGTCTTCTCGCGTCCGGCAAATTCGTCGAAAGCCACGACGTCCCAATAGCCGACCAGGCCGATACGCCCGTTCGAGTTATTCACGAAGAGCTTCGGGATGCTGACCTCCCCACCTGAAATCAGCTGCCCATGGGGCGAGAACTCCGAATAGATGTGGGACTTGCCCGTCCCTTTTGGCCCCAGCTCAATCAGGTTGTAGTTTCGCTCGACGAAAGGGATCAGCCGCAGCAGTTGCAGCAGCTTGCTGCGCCGACCGAACGCTTCCGGCCTGAAGCCAATGCTTTGCATCAGAAGGTCAATCCACTCATCCGTGGTGAAGGCGCTCCTGACCTCGCGGTAATGGTCATAGTCAACCTTGGCGATCTGGATCGGCTTGATCGACTCGAGGATCCAAGGTGAGATCCGGGCATCTTCCGAAAATTCGTATTGCACTTCGGCAATGCACCAAACCCCGGTCACGAGCAGCTTGGGGTGCGCCTTCACCGTGCCACTGTCGACAGCGACCTTCTTGATGCCAAGGTTGTCGAACACGGCCTCATAGCTGTCGGTCTTCTCATTCAGCGAGACACTGACCTGGTCGATAACCTTGTAGCGGCCCTTTTCCTTGATGGTCGACTGGATCAGCCCGGCTTCGCTGCGGTGGACATAATGCTTGCGCAGAATTTCCTTCACCGTCTCGATGCCGGTCTGGATCGACGCCTCATCATCGGTGGCACAGTACTGGCCCAGCAGATATTCCAGCACATATGTCGGCACGATCGCGTTGCCCTTGACCGCTTTCACAAGGTCTTTACGGACCACGAAGCCCGCAAAATGTTCGTTGATCTTGGCGTCGAGGTCACTCATCCGCAGGCTCCTTAGAAATCAAAGTCAGTGGTGATGCCGCGCCGAAGCTGAAACCGGTGGCTGGCATAGTCCTGATAATGGCTGGTCTTTCCCACGCGTTCGCGCAGCTTCAGGATGACATCCTGATTGTTGAAACGGTCGGCATCCCGCGACAGCAGAAACTTGCGCGGCATCTCGCGCTCGCGGGCATTCTCCGACCTGAAATCGAAAAGCAGCGTGTACTCATCCGAAATCAGCGTGCCGTCAGTCGCATAGATGCCCGCAAGCAACTCCCGAGACCGCATCTTCTCTGAAACTGGCTGAACCTGGTAGAGTGCAACAGCCGTTTGACCCGAAGAGATCAGGCTGCGACCCGTCACAAAGATCTGCACCTCGACATGGCCCACGTCGGCCTCGCGCTGCTTGCCGACCCGGATGACGGGTATGACAACTTCCTGGAGCGCAGCCCCGCCATGAACAAAGCGGCTGCCAGCGCCTTTCACCCGCATTCGGTTGATCGAGTTCGGGATCAGAACCTCCAGATCGCCGGACAGGCCAAGGCCTGTCGCGGTGAAATGCTTCATTCCAGCGGTCGCACTGAGCCCGCGACCGATCACGAAGCGCCGATTCCTAAAGAGGATCTCAGTTCCCTGCGGATCGGCAATCGCGAAATCGCTCTCATGAAGCACACGGTGCTGATAGAGGAACCCGTGGTCCGCTGTTATCAGGATGTTGGAGAAATTGGCCGAAGTCAGCTTGCGCACAAGCTTGGTCAGATCCTCGATTGCGTCCTCTGCCGCCTCGGGCAACTGCTCCTCGGTTTTCAGATCATCGCCGATCGCGTCGATGCGGTTATGGTAGATGTAGACAATATGATGATCGCGGAAGAGCGCCTTTCCCTCTTCCGTGCGCATATTCATGACATCTTTGAATTTCAGGGCCTTGGCACTGTCCCCCTTCCGACCAGCCGCAAGTAGCCTTTCACGCGCAGGCGTGCCCTTGGTGTTCTCACCACCCGCCAAGATATCACCACTGCCGTCTTCGGCCATGGCCAACCCGTTGTGCGGCAGGAGCGCCGCCATGCCGAGCTGGGTATAGCTGGGCAGCGAACTGATCATCGGCTTCAGCTCGGCATCAAAACGATCCAGCGCGCGGATCCGGCGCAGGCATTCCTCGGCCACCTCGAAGCGCAGCGCGTCCGAAATGATGACCGCCACTTTCTGATCCTTGCGCCGATACTCAGCGGCCTGATCCCGATAAAAATCGGCCTGCGAGGCAAAGCCGGGGATCTTCCACTCGCTCAGGCCCGCGATCTGGTCTTGCCACGCATCGTTCACCGCCAGAACGAAGCTGTTGGTGTAGCGGTTCTCGACCGAGTCATACAAATCGGCCAGCAGCGAAACATGATCGCTTTTCTGCCTGTGATAGATGAACTTGCGGTACAGCTGGTCCAGCTTGTACCAGCTCGTCACATAGCGCCGCACCCCCTCGGCCGGACTGGTCATTCCAAGGTTCGCCTCGGCCATCGCCTGCTGGAATTCGGTCGCAAAGCTGATGGCCTGATAGATGTCCTCGTACTTCGGATACCAGTGGCTCTGCCGCCGCTCGCGCACCCACGTCAGAACCTCGGGCGCGCTTACGGTCTGGGTCGACATCGCCTGCACGATCTGGCGAATGATGTGCCGGTCGATCTCCTCAAAGTGGTCGGTCGCGACCACCGCGCGGAAATCGCGTTTCAGCAGGTCGGCGGGGATCTTCAGCAGGTCCTGATATCGCGCGGACAGCTCCTCGAACGCCCCCGCCCAATGCCGGTTGTTCTTCCAGCGGCGAAAGACCAGCAGCGCCTCGGCGTTCAGCGCTCCATCCTCGGCCAATGCGCGCGCATAGGCCGACTGGAACAGGGAAATCGCGAAATCTTCGAAATCCGGCTCGTCGGAGCGATAACCATAGGCCTGCCCGACCTGCGTCCAGAAGATCCCGGTAAGGCCGGATCGCTCGATCAGGCGCAGCGCGTCGTCCTTGCCCGCTGCCAGTTCCCCCAGCAGCGCCTCGATCACTGTATCAAGGCCACCCTCGGCCCCCGCGCAGACGGCCAGCATCCGCAGGCGCATCTGCGTCTGGGTGTCAGACGCCTGCATCAGCCGCTTCAGCGCATCGACCCGAACCTTGGCGCGGTAAAACTCGGTGTGTTCGCGCACCACGCTTTCGAACTGCGCGGGCAGGCCGAGTTCGGCCATCCAGATCGCCGCCTGATCGGCCTTGAACACCACCGTCGCAAGCTGAAGGTCGAGCAGCCAATTCTCGGCCATCGGCGGCTCGGGGCCGTCCTTGTAGATCAGGAACCGCTGCTTTGGTGCCTGCCGAAGTATCCGGTATTTCAGACCGAACTCGTTGCTTTCGATCTCGACCTTCTCGACACCCGCCAGAGCAAAGCTATGATACGCCTCGCACATGTCGCGGGCGGTGTCGTACCAGAACACCAGCCGGTGCTCGTCGAACATCCGCGCAAGGCTGGCGTGGATGCGCTCATTCATCCGTGGCCTCCAGCCCGGGGATCTTCTTCAGCGCGGCACCGAACAGGGGGTAGTTTGCCTTGACCCCGGCATCCAGATCGATCTCGATCTTTTGTTGCGCCAGCGGAAAGACCACCTCGCGCTCCCATTCGTTCAGCTCGTCCAGTTGCTTGGCGATGGCGCTTGCGTCCTTCAGCGCCTTGGTGCGCTGGGCCTGTGTGGCGCTGGCGTCGTCGGCCAACTGGTCCAGACGCGCGCGCTCGGCCTCCAGCTTGGACAGATAGGCGCGCAGGTATTCGTTCAGCAGCACCGACACCGTGTCGGGGCGATAGCGGTGCATGTAGATCAGCGCCTGAAAGCTGCCCTTGGGGCTGGCGAATTGCCAGTAGATCGGGCGCTTTTTATAGCGCTTTACGTGGTCGGCGTAGAAATCCTTGGTGAAATACTTGCGGATGTCCTTGCCCAGCGCGTCTTCGATAAAGCGCAGGTTTTCGCGAAAGGTGTCTTCGCCAAAACTCACGCGCAGGAACTGGCGGAAGCGGTCGGTGATGTCATCAGCGAACCAGTCGGCGTCGAGCACGGGGATGACGTTGTCCTTGTCCGGCATGAATTGCGGGTCGGGAACGCGGGCGAGGTAGTTGGCCAGCGTCTCGCCCTGATTGGCGAGGATCAGGCCGGGGGCGTCGAGGCTGTAGCGGCCGAACATGCAGCCCACGGCGTAGGACAGGTACTCGGCCACGGTATCGGCGCGCAGGCGGGTTTCTCGGTCCGCAATGCTGGCGTTGCCGCCATAGCGATAGGCGGGGTTGCAGGTGAGGGTAATCTCGTTCAGCGGCACCTCGGGGGTCAGCTCGTCTTGCAGACCGTAGGCGTCGATGAAGATACTGTTGTTCTCTTCCTCCAGCCGCTGCATTTCATCCGTCATGCCCTGCCAATGGGTGCGCAGGGTGGTGTAGGTGTGCTCCATCGTCTCGACGCGGTGGTCGGGGTGGAGCAGCGGGAGCGTGGTGAAATCCCAGGAGGTCTCGTAGGCGTCCCAGTCGGATTTGTGAGCGCTCACGACATTTCCTACGACATCCTTTAGTTTTTCCTCTCGCTGGCGTATTTCATTGGAAAAATACGGAAGGATATTTATCTCTGAGTTTTGAGTAGACATTGTCGGGTTAATGGCCTTGATAGTAACTTTTGGAATTTTCGAATTGAGGTAGCCAAGGACCAAATGCCCCTCGTCGTCACTCGGAAACATCATCGCGCCTTTGTTCGAATCAAAGAGAGCGCCATAGTCGGACCATCTGAAGCTTAGATCGGTTGACGACAGCCCGCCCCATGTGATGCCCGTTCGGAAGTAGCAGTCTTCGTTGCTTATTTTCCAAGACAGGTTATCGCCTAGTTCAGGGTAATTTTCACGAGTAAGCTCCTTGATCTCGGAGCCGCCTGACGCCCAATTGACAACAAGATCAGCATTGCCAAACCATTTTCTAAAATCGCCCCCCTTGTTGTAAGGGAACCATTTTTTTTCTTCTGCGTAGCCATCTGTTCCAAATTTGTCTTTCGATGGTTCATACCAGAACCTCAGAAATCTATTGTTATCGCCAGTTCTCATACCAGACAGGGCCCGAGCGTGATCCTTCAGTGGGCGTTTCGCTGTTAGCGCATTACGCAGACCAACGGAAATCCAGTACGCGATCGGTGCTCCGGGCACTTCAAGCAACGCAGAAGATTTGAAGCTGAAGTAGAGTTTTTCACCTTTGGTGTCCGAGTCTTCCGGAATTTCATTTGTACCGCTCTCGTCTCGATATTTACCGAAGTCAAAGTGGAAATCAGGATCGCGGAGCGCTCTACGGTACAGGGTGGCAATATCTTCTGGCTTTATATGTTGAAAATTCCTCTTATGCAGCCTGAAGAAACTCCCTGATTTGTTCTTGGATACAATATTGTTGAGCACGAACGCAGTAGACCCCCAATCAATTCCAAAGATTCCACGTCCCATATGTAGCAAGGAAACAATCGTGGTGTTTAAAAGTAATTTTTTCCGCAGCTTTTCGAATGAACTCAAAAATAACCAAGACGGTAGGTTTATTGCACCGGAAAACCCGCTCTTTTGGGTCATGGCCACCGTTCGTTCAAGGAACATGGCGAACAAATCAGCTTTACTATCTTTATAATAAGTCTTTGAGAAAATGATTAAGTTCGAGTTCATACCGCCAGCACCCATATACGGCGGGTTGGCCACCACCACATGATACTTCGGCGACAATGCCTCTGCCATGCGCAGCACCACCACCACGCGCGCCTGCACGTCTTTCAACAGCAGATCGCCCGCAAAATCCCGCGCCGCGACAACCCGCAGCGTCTCTGCCGGATCGCTTGAGTGAGGCACGATCAGCGAGCCGAAGTTCTTGGCCTGCTCGAACTGCCCCAGCGTCTCACGCAATTCATTCGTGAACAGATCGCGCCCCACCACGGCGGCCACGTCCTGCATCTCGGCGGCTGTAAAGCTCACGTTTTGCAACACGCAGATGTCGGGCGTCACCCCCATCCGCAGGAACCGCCGCCGCCCCAGCCTGGCCGCCGCCTTCATCACCAGCGCAAAGGCCGCCAGCGCGCCCGCGCGGTCGTCAATCTCGACCCCTGTCAGGTTATGGGTCAGGATCAGCGCCGGGATCGTGTCAGCCTCATACCCCTCTTCGGCGTAAATCGCGTAGAGCAGATCGAAGGCATAGGTCAGCATATGCCCCGACCCGCAGGCCGGATCGCAGATGCGGATGTCCTCAACGCGGGTAATGCGCAGAAAGTCCGTCTCAGCCTCAACCGGCGCGATGTAATAGTCCATCCTGGAGGCGAGCGTGCTGGCGGGCCGGTTCAGCAGCCACAGCCGCCCCAGCGAGTTTTCCACCAGATAGCGCACGATCCAGTGCGGCGTGAACAGCTGCGTCGCGGCGGGGATATTCTCGGCCGTGATCTTGACGTTCTTCTTCAGGCCGGCAAAGACCTGATCCTTTTTCTCCGAGATGTAGAACTGGTAAAGCCAGCCGATGATCTCGACATCCTGGCAGGCGCCCTCGGTCATCACCTTGCGCAACTCGGCCAGGATAGAGGTTTGCGACAGCAGATCCTCGGGCATCAGCAGTTCGGTGAAGTCGTCGATCTGTTCGAACAGAAAGGGCATCGGGCCGTGCCACTGGTTGCAGGCATGGACCAGCAGCAAACGGTATGCCTCGGCTTGCGGATCGTTCGAGGGCGTGCGCCCGGACAGCAGGGCGGCAATGGCATCTGGCGCGCCATCGGGCAGGTTGCCCGCCAGTGCCTCGGACAGGATTTCAGGGCGCGTGGCCCCATCGGCTGGCGAGACAACGCGCGGGTTGGTGTAACCGTTGGCATCCATGAAACGCAGGGCGGTGAAGCGGTTGAACCAGGTATAGGCGACCTGTTCGATGACCTGTTGCTTGCCATTCTGAGCGATGGCGGCATCCAGTTTTTTGATCGCAGCTGCGTGTTCGCGCCGCACGGGCGAGGACGCATCGAGGACGAGGGCCAGTTTCGCCGTGACCTGATCGATTGCCAGGTTGCGCGCCGATTGCGCAAATTTCTTGAGGGCGTTGGTATCCATCAGACGATCACCTTCTTGCCCTGCTGGATCTGTGCCATCAGGGTCTTGCGCAGTTCATTCACGTATTCGTCGACATCGGCTTCCTCGGCCAGATAGGTCCGCGGGTACGCCACCTTGATGTCGGACGCGTTGACATAGGTCGGGGGCTTGGGGGCCGGGGCTTGTCGGTCGTTCAAGCCCGGGGTTGCAGGTGCGGGTGTGGCGGGTTGCGCCATCCGCGAGATATCCGCCAGCACCTGCTGCATCATGCTGGAGCGCGCGCCATTCGCCCGGTCCCGCAGGATCGGGATCATGGTGACGGATTCAAGGCCAGCCTTGTGGTTGTCCAGACCGTGGCGAATTTTATCCTGCTGATCAGATGTCAAAGCGAGGAACTCCGCCGTTTGGGCCACTTTGCTGGCACATTCATCCACTGCCGTGATCACCGCCTTGCGTTCCTTGAGAACGTCGAGTTCCACCTTGTCTTTCAGAGCGTAGAGGTCGGATTTCAGGGACTGGATCGCGGTGCCCTTGTAGCAGTCAGGATCGAGCAGCGCCGCGCGCAGCTTTTCACCAGCAGCGGCGTCGACATAGCTGATATTGGCCTCCTGCGTCTGGAGGAAGTCGCGGACATCGTCATAGATTTCAAGCTGCGCCCCACCCATGAAGCTGCGGATCTTGTCGAGGATGCCTTCCTTGGCATCGAGTAGCTCATTTTCCTGTTTGACCGGTTCCGTTATGTACCAGGTCGCAGGCTTGCCCATCATGGCGACGATCTGATCGCGAAAGGGCTCGAGTGCTGCGAGGAACGGATACTTGAACTTTTCGATGACACGCTGGTTCAGCTCATCCGCGAGCTTGCGAATGCTGTCTGCCCATTCGGCCCCCAGAACCCGCGCATCCGACCCGTCAGCAGGCAGGCCGAACAGCTCTTTGTACATGTCCTTCGCGGCCTTGATTTGCGACGCGGTGAATTCCAACTGCGGGGTCAGAAGCACATTGCCCAGCATGTGGCTGTTGTTTAAGGCCCGCGCCAGATCGGCGCCTTCCAAAGAGGTGCCGTCCGAGCGGGCTTCGCATTTGCCCTTTCCGGACAGGCTGGCAGCAAGGCAAAGCGTCGCCATTGTGGGCCAGCCATAAGGCTTCGCACCGAAGCGCTCGGACAAGTACTTGGCCGATACCTTCACACCGTTACGCGCCTGACCCTGAACGTGGTTCAGAACATCCTGTTCGGCTTCGGTCAGACCAGTGCCTGCGTCTCCAAAGAGGCCCCCTGTCGGGCTGGCGGCCTTGGCAATGTCTGCCTCGACATAACTCACGCCGCGCAACATCGACAGGTTGACGTAAACCTTGTCAACGAGCGCTTGGAACGCCTTCACGACGCGGTCCTGCGGCTCGTCACCTCCGATGTCGAGTTCGTCACCGCGCACGAAAAGGCGCGCAGAGGCCATCAGCTTGCGAAGCCGCAGTTCAAGGTCTTTCGCGCGGCGACCATTCTGCTCGCCCTTTTCGAGGATGATCCGGTCACGACCAGGCTGTGGCGAGCCACTGCGCGACTGCCGGATGAACTTGTCGGTTTGGCGAAACAGCGTCAGATCGCGAATAAACCGGACATCGGGCTGCAGCACGATGGCCAGCTCTTCGCGCCCCATGTTGCGCATGCGAACAGCATCAGGTGCGGCGGCATCTTCGTTGAAGGGGCTTATGATGTTGATCGAGAGCTCGTATTCCCGGCCCAGCAGGTGATCGTCGAGCTTGCGGCTGAAGGCATACTCAAAGCCCGTTGCCAGATGCTTGATCTTGCGGTGTCGAAGGATCGTGTCAAAAGCAAGGGTTTCCAGCTCCTTGCTGATCTCTGTCGGATCGACATCAAGTGCCTTAACCTCGGCCTCGACGTCCTTTTCCTCATTGGTCAGGAATTCATAGACCTCACCGTTGCGCTGGATATAGGTGTTGCGCTCGAGAACGCCCAAAGCCTCCTCAATCTTGCGGCGCTGGCCCACTTGATCGGCTTCGAACTCTGAGAGCAGCAAAATGCTGATGTTGCGAACCGACGGCTTGAATTCCTTGACGTATTTAACAAGGAACAAGGCTTTTAGAACCCGAACCGCGAACGGATCATCAAGGTTCTTTTCAGCGATCTGGATCGATTGCTGAACAGCAGATTTCAGCGCTGTGCGGATCCCCTCGAACATCAGATCGAAGGTCGCAAGCCCCCCAACCGGGCGGTCAGCAAGGGCCTTGGCTACCTCCTGGAATACGCCCAGCATCGAGCGTTCCCCGACTGAGCTGTGCTTGCCCTCAAAGGCATTGTGCTGCGAGAGCGATATGATCGCCATCTGGAACAGCGTGTATTGATAGGGTGGGAACGGGTAGCTCGCGATGAAATGCTTGCGGTCCCGGTAGTTCTTCAAGCGGATCGAACCATCCGAAAAGTCGAACAAAGTCTTGAGGTTGTTCTCTTCCTTGTCATGCAGGTTGCCCAGCATGATCTGGGCTGCATCGTTCTTGAACAAAAGTCGGCGCTGGATCACCTCTGCCACATCGGCGGAGTTCAGGGGCATGCGGTTGCTGAACCTGGCTTGGATCTTGGAGAAGTCGTTTTCCTGCTGGGCGGTCATGTCGCCCACCACTTCGGTAATCGCCTGCTGCGCCGTCACAATTATCCAAGCCTGGCCCTTGCACTTCGTGTTCAGGCTTTCGGCAATGGTCTGAAGGTTGGTCATCAGTTTGATATTGTCAGCGATGTACTGGCCGACCTCATCCACGAAGAAGTTCAGGCGGAAGTTCGGGACCTGCCGGTCGATCCAGGTTTTTACCATGTTGGCGAAGTCCTCGATCGAAACCCGCGTGTCCTTGCGGTACTGCGCAAGAATATCCTTGGCATCAGCAGCATCCGTACCTGTCGCCTGTGCAAAAGCGGCAGCGATACTGCGCCCTTCAAGCAGAGCCTCTTCCCGGCCGCGCGTCTCCCAGGGCTTGCCGGAGATCTCCTGAAACGCTGACTTGAAGGCTTCGAACTGGTTTCGCTCATCCAGCTGGCGCTCGAACTGTGCGATATGAGGCTGCTTGCCATAATAGCCGCACATCTCGTCAAACACCTTCTGGAACACCGCCAGAAGAGCATCGACGTCAGTTTTTGAGATCACATCAGCCTTCTGGTCAATATTGAACAAGATCGACTTTGACGGGATCGACACGGCCTTGCGCAACGCGCCAGCCAGCATCGGCTCATCCTTCAGCTTTTCGGCGAAAATGTCGAAGGCCTTCACCCCGTCGACTTCCCGGTTTTCCAAAAGCAGGGCAAGCATCTTCAGGAGGTGCGATTTGCCCGAGCCAAAAAACCCAGAAATCCAGACGCCGTTCGCAGTCTTGTAATTGTTGTAGGCATCAAGGAACTGCTCGAGCCGCTGCCCGATTTCGCCGGTGATGACATACTCGTCGAGTTCAACCCGGAGGCTCGCCTCATCATCAGCCTTGATGACGCCATCAATGGCGCGGTCGACGGGCTTTTCAAAAATGTCACGCATCGAAATCGTCATTGGATCAAACCTCGTAGTTCAGGATGTTGAAAGCCCGGTAATACTTGTCGTCATGCAGGCGCCCGAAGAGATCGAGCGAGGCCCCTGTTGCAAGCGCATGAGTGTAGCTGCCCGGGAAAAACAGAACGGTCGGCTTGTCCTTGGCGGTGCTTTGCAAATTGTTCAGCACGTTGTGCGACCGGATGTAGGGATAGACCTCGCCTACGCCCGACAAAAAGATGACGTCGTGTGGCGTTGCATCAATGGCCTCGCCAATCCTCGGGATTAGATTGGCCTTGGGGTCCAGCACCGACTGCAGCAGCTCCCGGACCTCACGCTTGTCAGTATCGCGTTCGATCTCGAGGATCTGCTCCAGAATGCCCCGCTCCTCTAAGATGCCGAGAGACAGGTCGTACAGACTGAGGTCCAGCACGGCGATACCTGCATGGGTAATCCGCGTGACCAGATCCAGCCGATCCTCATTCATCGACAGCCCCTCTTCTGCCGGATAGGGGCAGATGAAAAACGGCACCTCATTGCCAAGGCCCTGCTTGGTCAAGAACCGCGGGCTGGTAACCACCTTGAAGAGATGTTCTGCACGCTCTCTGCGGCTGGTCGGTTTGTTCACGAAGCACCTCCATCACGGGCAATCCCCGGAAACAGCACGAGGTCAGCAGGGCAGTCCTGCTCGAGCATAGCCCTCAGCCGAGAAGAAACGATGGCAGACTGGATCCTGCTGTCGTCCGATATGACATGTGCCTCGCGCATCATCCGAAACAAGACTTGCCGAAGCTTTGCGCGGGTTGAGGGGCTGATGCTCGCCAGTCCGTCATCCCACTCCGCTTTGGCTGCAAACAGGATGTCGAAGCTTTCCAAAGGCAGATCGAGCTGAAACGACAGATGTCGCTCGCGCAGGACGTCGGTCGCGAATTCACGGACGAAACGATACGCACGGCAGGTGGCCAGCCAAAGCAAGGCGAGTTGATCGTCGCGATCAGCCTGAGTGAGAAGGTAGTCGCGCTCCATGTCAGTGAGCGTCGATAGACGATTCACGATTTCGCGCAACGTGCGACGCTGCGAGGCCGCCTTGGGCAGCGAGGTTGCCCCCTCAGTAAGCGCCCGGCTGATTGTTACCGACCATGGCTCGCCAGCCACGTGCAGCCGCGCGACAGCCAGCGTTTCATTCAGGAATAGGCCCCCTGTCGAGAAGGACATCTTATAATGTGGCGGATCGGCGGGCGTCATACAGAAGCCACGGTAGGTTGGCGCGCGAGCACTTCGGGGTTCAAAAGCACAATTTGCTGATCCTGCGGTCGCCGCGCAGCCGGATCCGTGTCGAGTCCGAGGCGTTTTAACGCATAGAACAGGAGCGCCCGGCGCACCGGAATCTGGGCCCGGCCATCTTGCATGCCGTAGTCCATCTCGATAGCGCGGCGCTGCGTCGGCGAGAGGTCTGGATGAGGGCCAATCTCGAGCACCACTTCGCTGTGCCAATCTGTGTCGCTTTGCTGGCCGGCCGTGACCGGTCCCCGCTTGCCAATCTCGACAATCCGCGAGAGCAAGAAATCCTTGAACACCTGGTCGTTTTGGCAAAAGGCGCGCGCATGCCAGCGAAAGCCATCAAACGCCAGTGCATGCGGCTCGATCCAGCGCGCGCTGGGCTCCGGTCGTGACATCGACTGGTATGTCACTTGAAGGGCTGCGGGTTCATGGATTGCGGCCAGCACGTCGCGCAGGGTCTCTGGCGCAACACCGCGTGCAGGGGTTGGCGTCGCACCATAGCCGGGAAACACGCTGATCCAGCTCTGCTCACGTGAGACCAGACCCTGATCGACAGCACGCAACTGGGCGAAATAATCCTCTGCGCTGGGCGTGATGAAATGTGGCGTGAAATTCTTTCGCCGGACATAGGCGCGCTGGCTCTTGTCATAGACGAGGTTGCGCTTCCACTGCTCGGAATAACCAGTCAGGTCGAGCGAGGCTTGCTGAAGCGAAATGCCGAATGTTTCCATCAGGTCAGACCGGTTGATCCGGCCATACCAAAACACCCGAAACTCGATGAACGCGTTGCGGCGCTCGGCGCTCCAGTTCAGCTGTTTGACCTGTTTTTGCGGCACGCAGTTCTTTTCCAATCACTTTCAGCAAATATAGGCTTAAAAAGTAGTTTATCGCAATAAGTTGATTCACAGGGAAGAACAGTCGTTGATCGCTAGCTCGCTTTTATATCAAAGCTTTGCAAGTAGACTTCGATCTCACCGATCAGTGCCTGATCCAATCCGTCGTTTCCACGGATTTCATCAAGGGCGCGCCGGGCCTTGTCTGCGGTCATCCACTCGGTCTCCGGCGCATCTGGCGCGGACCAGCGCTCGCTTAGCCAATCCTCAAATTGCGCTCGTTCTTTGGAGGAAAGCAGCTGCGGCGCATGAAACGCCACCAGGCGGCGGCCGAGCTGGCGCAAGCGGAGATCACCCAGCGCCGCCACGAGTTCCTGCCGATGCCGCCAGTCCGCGCGCTGGAATTCCACAAGCAGGGCTTTGTCGGCACGGCTGTAAAAGCCACCGAAGATCTGCTTTTCGACCAAAGGCGTCGGGGCTGCAGGATCCTCGGGAAACCGTGCAGCCAGTGCCTGTGCGACACGCGCGCGGAATTCAGGCGCATTGGCGATGACCTCGGCACGGCGCAACTGCAGGTCGGTGGGTGTCGGGAGAGACAAGAGTGCTGGCGTCTTGTTGACCGACAAGGAACGGATGATCTTCGGCGTGGCGTCCACGGCCGCGAAGAGCGCTGCATCATCGGCAGTCAGGAAATCGGCAGGATCGCCCGCCTCCAGGTCAAAGAAGGCTGCAAGGTTTGGGTTGCTGGCCGAATAGCCACAGAAGCAGCCAAGCGTTGCACGCGGCGGTCCACCACCAAAGCGTTCGACCAGCGCCATGGGCTGGAACGCCTCAAGCCGTGCCTGCACCTGCGCCTTGTCGCGATTGGCCAGCAACTCTGCCCAAAGCGCCGGGGCGCGCTGGGCGATCTCGCGCGCGATGTGAATGGTCGCCTCGACATCGCCGAGTGCATCATGCGCGTTGTGTGCTGCAAAGCCATTCAGGGGCGTGATAAGATCAAGCTTGAAGCGCACGCGCCCGGTTTCATCGACGGGCCACTCAAACAGGTCGGGTTGGCGGTGCCAGACGGCATAGAGAGCCGTCAGCAGATCAAAACGCGCATTGCCGTTGAACTGAGTGGCGAAGATGTCCGGCTGCAGGTTCTGGTAGAAGGCCTGGCGCAGCATCTCCTCGTCAAAGCGGATGCTGTTGAACCCGGTCCAGATCGCAGGCGACCAGCGATTGATCAGCGCGCAGATCTCTTGCGTGAACTCAAAGAGCGTCGGCAGGGCTGGGTCCAGCAACTGCGCTGGGCGCACGCCAGTTACAGCCAGTGCCCAAGGCGAAGGAATAATATGCGGGGCGATCCGGCAACGCAGATTGACCCGCTCGATCTCCCTGAATTCGTCATCCGTCAAAATGGCGGCGAATTGCAGGGGCTGATCGAAAGCAGGTGAAAGGCCGGTTGTTTCGAGGTCGTAGAAAGCGAAGGTCATGCCCCACTATAGCTTGGGTCTGCACCTGCGTCAGCAACCATAGTGCGCTGGAAACGAATGAAATCCTCGTCTGCACATCAGCGTTAACATTCGCGACTCGACCCATGGCCCCCTGCGTGACAAAAGGGATTTGGCGTAGATCGTCATTCCCTGAAACCAGACACGGACATTTTGTTGCTGCGACTCGCCCTGATCCTCTGCCTGCTGTTTTTGTCCATGCCGGTTACGGCACAGACAATCACGGGTGTTGCGAGTGTGAGGGATGGTGACAGCCTGGAAATCCGGGGAATGCGCATCCGTCTGCATGGGATCGATGCGCCTGAGAGCCGCCAGCTCTGCACGCGCCCTTCTGGGCAATCCTGGCGCTGCGGTCAGCAGGCGGCGCTGGCGCTTTCAGATCAGATTGGTCGCCGCAGTGTCAGCTGCGTGGCGCGCGATACTGACCGCTATGGGCGTACCATTGCGGTCTGCTCGCAGAACGGGGTCAATCTCAATGGCTGGATGGTCGCCGAAGGCTGGGCGGTGGCTTATCAGCAATATTCGCAAGACTACGTGCTGATTGAGGCCGAAGCACGGCGCACTGGGCGCAATATCTGGTCTGGCGCATTTGTCATGCCATGGGATTGGCGGCGCGGCGCTCGTAGCCCATGAAGCATCAGGCTGACAGCGTCACAGAAGTCTTGGCCGGTCTGGTGGAGCGCGTCACGTTTCACAGTCAGGAGAGCGGTTTTTGCGTGCTGAGGATTAAGGCGCGGGGCCATCGGGACCTGGTGACTACGGTGGGTCATGCCGCGATGATATCGGCCGGGGAATGGATAACGGCATCTGGGGTTTGGCTTAACGACCACAATCACGGCCTGCAGTTCAAAGCGCATTTCTTGAAGACATCCGCTCCTTCAACCCTCGAAGGCATCGAAAAATACCTCGGCTCGGGCATGATCCGCGGCATCGGCCCGGTCTACGCCAAGCGCTTGGTCAAGAGTTTCGGCAAGGACGTCTTCGACATTATCGAGGCCACGCCCGAGCGGCTGCGCGAGGTGGGAGGTATCGGGCCGGTGCGGGCCGCCAAGATCACCGCCGGATGGGCGGATCAGAAGGTTATCCGCGAGATCATGGTGTTCTTGCACCAACACGGTGTTGGCACGGCGCGCGCTGTGCGGATTTTCAAGACCTATGGCACCGATTCCGTACAAATCATGAGCGAGAACCCTTACCGGCTCGCCAAGGACATTCGCGGCATCGGGTTTCGCACGGCCGACCTAATTGCCGAAAAACTCGGCATAGAGAAGACGGCAATGATCCGGGTGCGCGCGGGGATTTCCTTTGCGCTGACGGAGGCGATGGGGAATGGCCATTGCGGCCTGCCCCGGGCAGAACTGATCGGACTGGCTGGTAAACTTCTCGAAGTGCCTGCGCCTTTGATCGAGAGCGCTGTTTTGGAAGAGTTGGCCGAAACAACGGTCACGGCCGACTTAGTAGGCGAGGTTGAGTGCATTTTCCTGACGGGCCTCTATCTGGCAGAGCGCGGGATCGCCGAACAGATCAGACGGATCCGAAACGCGCCTCTGCCTTGGCAGCTCATTGATGCGGACAAAGCACTTCCTTGGATTGAGAAAAAGACAGAACTGACGCTTGCCGCCAGTCAGGCTGAGGCCATCCGCGCCGCGCTAAGGTCGAAAGTTATGGTAATTACGGGCGGCCCCGGTGTGGGCAAGACCACGATCGTAAACTCGATCCTGCGCATCCTGGCAGCCAAAGGCGTAAAGCTCCTGCTCTGTGCGCCGACTGGCCGAGCGGCAAAACGCATGACGGAAGCGACCGGCATGGAGGCAAAGACAATCCACCGGCTACTAGAGTTTGACCCGAAGGTTTTCGGCTTCAAGCGCGACGAGGAAAACCCCCTCGATTGCGAGCTGCTGGTCGTTGACGAGAGCTCAATGGTTGATGTGCTTTTGATGCAGTCGCTGATGAAGGCTGTACCAAGCGCAGCCGCTTTGCTCATAGTGGGCGATATCGATCAGCTGCCTTCGGTGGGGCCTGGCCAAGTGCTTGCCGACATTATCAGTTCTGGCACCGTGACCGTGGCGCGACTGACTGAGGTGTTCCGCCAAGCAGCACAGAGTAAAATCATCACGACAGCCCACGCCATTAACGCGGGTCAAATACCAGATCTGAGGTCTTCCGACGAAAACACAGATTTTTACTTCGTGTCAGCCACCGACCCGGAGGAAGCCGTGTCCCGGATCGTCGAGTTGGTGTCCAAGCGCATCCCGCGCCGCTTTGGCTTGGATCCGATCAAGGACATCCAAGTGCTCTGCCCGATGAATCGCGGCGGCGTGGGTGCGCGATCGCTCAACATAGAATTGCAGGCAGTGCTGAACCCTGCTGGTGATAAAAAGGTGGAGCGGTTCGGATGGACCTTCGCACCCGGCGACAAAGTCATGCAGATCGAGAACGATTATGACAAGGATGTCTATAACGGCGACATTGGCATGATCGAAGATGTCGACCTGAGTGAGGGCGAGGTCGCAGTTAATTTTGACGGTCGGACCGTCACCTTCGCCTTTGGCGAGCTCGACACGCTGGTGCCCGCCTATGCCGCGACCATCCACAAGAGCCAAGGTTCGGAATACCCAGCTGTAGTGATCCCGGTCATGACGCAGCATTACGCGATGCTGCAGCGGAATCTGATCTATACAGGTGTGACTCGCGGTAAGAAGCTCGTGGTGCTGGTTGGGCAGAAGAAGGCCCTCGCGATTGCCGTGAAGAACGTTTCCGGGCGGCGGCGCTGGTCGAAGCTCAATGAATGGCTTGGATCGGCATAAAAAAGCAGGCAATGAGCAGTTTTGCACTGCGAAATAACCCTGAAGCCTGAGTGCGCAATATAAGACCCTTTGCAAAGTCCGGGTAGCAATGCACGGGCGGTTGACGCTACCGGCCCAAAGCGACCGGTCGAGCCGTTCAAAATGCCGCGGCGCAACTGTCCCTGAAGTGGTCATTCTAGCCCCGCGCAGCGTATTGCCGCTGGCAGCCTAGTCGCGGGGCATTCGGCGTGGTCTCTCAGCCCGACCACGCAGACTGTTCACACAGCAGCAATGAAGTACGTTTTCTAATGCGGGTCCCTGTGAAACGCTGCGCATTGTCGCAGCAACCGAAATCAGATCTTGGTATCTTTGCGAGCGCCGCGCTTTTTCTTCGTAGCCGGGGCGGTTTTCGGAATCGGCTCCTTTACAGGTGCAGGCGCTTCCATATCTAGGCCGAACAAGGCGGCCATATCATCGGTCTTCAGAATATTATCTGGCGACGAAGAAGGTTTCGCAAGTGGAGTTTTAAGGTTGATAGCGGTGATTAATTCCTCATACTTGACCCCGCGCAGAACAAACAGCAGTTCGGGCTGTTGATCAAGACGAGCACCAATAGCGTATACAGTTGCGGCAACATGTTTGCACATGGACGCCCAGTCAGGACAGCTACAGGAAAGTTTAATCTCTGAGGGCTTAGGAAACAATCCTTTGCCTGGCTGACATAATCGCTCCATAACTGGTTTTGACAATTTTCCCTGTAGTAGATCAACCAAAGAGTCTATGCCATTAGCGCAGTCCTCGCGCAGAGCTTTCCAATGGGCATTTGGCAGAGCCTCAATTGATATTTTAACCGTATATAGCAAGGATCCTGCGACTTTCGCGCTTACCTGTCCTGAGGTGATCTGGAGGTCGACTACAGAGCCGTTACGCACATAGGTGCGACCGCGTGGCAGACGGCTGTTATAATCCCCAAAACTCTCCATGGTACTGCACCATGCCTTGCCCCACGCCGTGGTTGCGATCGTGCGGCCAGAGAGAACAACTGGTGACACGGGGTGTCCCGTCTTGCGCTGTTTGGCCATTGCCTGTTCAGCTTTTTTTCTGCGTTCAGCCACTGGCACATAACGACCCCACCGCGACATGAATGTTACTCCTTCGAAACAGCCGCAAGATCAAGGGCGACGAGGCGCAGCAGATCGTCATCGTTCATTTCCGTTAAGTTTATTTCGGCTGATCCACCCAATACTTCTTCTGATAAGAATTTTTTGGCCTCGATCATAGCATCTATCTTCTCTTCAACGGTTCCGGCGCAGACAAATTTATGGACCAGTACGTTGCGCTTCTGCCCGATACGGAAAGCTCGGTCTGTAGCCTGATTTTCTACTGCCGGATTCCACCAACGGTCAAAATGCACCACATGCGAAGCGGCGGTCAGGGTGAGACCCGATCCACCCGCCTTCAAAGATAAAATGAAAAACGGCACATTTTCGTCTTCTTGGAATGCCTTTACCAGAGCCCCTCGTGCTTTGACTGGCGTGTTACCATGCAGCACTAAGCCAGGGCGTCCAAATATTTCGGCCAAGTAGTCGTGCAGGGGTGCGGTTACTGCACGAAACTGAGTGAACACAAGCATCTTGTCCTGCCGAGCAGCTACAACCTCAGCAATTTCGCGCAGACGCAACCACTTGCCGCTATCAGCCTCATCCCAACCCCCATCCATCAACCATTGCGAGGGGTGATTGCATATCTGTTTAAGCCGCATGATAGTGGCTAGAACCAACCCCTTTCTCTCAATACCCGACGCAGCACTTAACGCATCAGCCAACTGCTCTACGGTCTGGGCGTAGAGCGCCGCCTGCTTGCGGCTGAGCATGCAATGGGCCTTGACTTCGGTCTTGTCCGGCAGATCAGAAATCACCGACGGATCAGTCTTCATTCGGCGAAGGATGTAGGGTTGCACCAATGCCCGCAATGGGCCAAAGGCATTGTGTTCACGCGCAGCAAGGGTTTTAGCGTAACGAGAGAACTGCTTGTCACTTCCTAGCAAGCCAGGATTAATCACATCGAAGATCGACCATAAATCTCCCAAATGGTTTTCCACTGGCGTACCTGTGAGGGCGATGCGTGATGTAGCCTTGATAGTCTTAACGGCCTTGGTTTGTTTGGCCTTGGGATTTTTGATAGCCTGCGCCTCATCAAGAACCAAAAACTTCCAGTCAGTGGTCGTGAATACCGGTTGGCGCAGCAATGTGCCGTAGGAAGTGATAACCAGATCAATTTCATTGAAGTCAAAAAGGTTTGTCATTTGCTCCTTTGACATCGACGAGGGATGAACGATCTGGGCGCGTAGATCTGGGGCAAAGCGGTCGATTTCTGCTACCCAATTCGCTAGTAGAGAGGCAGGGGCCACCAACAGGGAGGGGCCTTTGCCCTGGTGCGCCAGCAATAGCGCCAGTACCTGAACAGTCTTTCCAAGGCCCATATCATCGGCCAAGCAAGCCCCCAAGCCCAGCCCAGTCAGTAGGTGCAGCCAGTGGACGCCGGCCTCTTGATAGGGCCGCAGGCGTGCCTTCAGCTTGACCCTGGGACATCCATGACCAGAAGGATCGCGCAGATTTTTAAGTGTCTCGGCCAGCCATGGGCCTGCAGTGATCTGTGACCATTGGCGTGTGGCTTCGTCAACATCATCTCCCGCAATGGCGGCTCCAGACATCAGGCGCATCGCTTCTGAAAACGACAACCCATCACTTGCGGCCAGTTCTTCAGCAGTTTTGAATCGCTGCATTTCGCGCTCAAGGCGATCGCGATCAATCTCCACCCATTGCCCCCGCAGCAATACCAGCGAGTCAGTGCTAGACAGCAGAGTACTCATCTCCTCATCCGATAGAGTCTCACCGTTCAATGTGACCTCCATGCGGAAGTCCAGCAGCCCTTCGAGTCCAACAGCAGAGGGTGTTTCACTGCCGATAGAGGCAGTGACCTTAGGCCGTGTTGGGCGGGCGGCAGCCCAACTTGCGGGCATGCGTAAAACAATTCCAGCAGCACCGAGATCCGGTGCGCTATCCAGAAAGCGTGCAGCATTGGCGGGTTTCCATCTTAAAGGATGGTATATTTCCCCACCCTCCACCATTTCCTTCAGCCATGGGCATGACTGACTTGCTCGGCTGACAGGGAGTAGCAAATTCAAGAGCCGTGAATGGTCTTCGGCATAGTCATGCAGAGCCTGTCCTAGCGGCACATGCCGCGCTTGGCCACTGGCCGCGAGTTCGGTCGTATAGCTGGCCATGAACGCAAAGGGAAAGTCGAGGTCGCCGCGGTTTTCTGCCAAATTGAAATGCACCCTCCCGATTGTGTTCCATGCTGGGTTCAGGGCAGACAGAAAACCCGGTAAGTCCGGCCCCGCTTCTTTCGCTACGGCTGCCACTATCTCCTGCCAAAGACGAGACAGCACATCGGCAGTCACATATTCCGCCCCTTTCATCATCGGCACTGTCGGCACCAAGGCCGCAAGTTCGGCTTCTGGTGGAGAAACATTCGTGCTCGCCTGATGGCACAAGGCTGAAATGGCGCGGCGGGAAAAATTGCGCCACCACGCAAGGTCAGGTGACAAGCCCCTGGTTGTGCCGGCGCCCAGACGCAGGAGGCCGTAGCCCGCCCCACGAACAAACGCTTCGACCAGCGGACCACCATCGCCTGTGTCTGCAATGAGGTGCCCATGCGGTGTCAGGCGTAGAGTAAGCGAAATAGTATCAGATTGATGCCGATGCTGTGCCAATGTAGCGACCTTTTAAACTACAGTGCTTAGACATTGGGTGTCTTGCTGCATGGTTACTTGGACCCCTATTTGGGGTCGATACCCTTGTTCGATTGGATAGCGCTGATGCAACAAATATTCAATGATCACATTTACTCGGTTAGCCCGGCTGCTGCGGCGGGCCCGATGCCGCACCATTAGGGCCGGGAAATCCTTGTGATCAATGCTGCATATCAGCCCGTGCCAACTTGCAGCGGTTCAGCGAACGCCCTCCTACCAAAATCGCGTGAATGTGTGCTTCCACTTGTCTGAGGGTGTGATCGCGCAGATGCAGCGATGGCGGCTCTCCGCCCTTAATGTTGGCGACACAAAGCGAACACGCGCTACGTGATGCCCCAAGAACGAGGCTGACAGCAGACAAAGGTCGATCGCTTTAAATGGTGGGCTGGACGATTGCCTCTCAGTTCACAGGCAAATGACTGTAGCGGGCGAAACGCCTTGTTTGCTTCGCTTTTTATGCGACTTGCCAAACGTTGACATGGCGTTGACATGAAATCGCACGCACAATCCCCCAGTGTTTTGCTAAGGAACTAAGCATCTGATATATTTCAGTAATTTGGTTGCGGGAGTCAGATTTGAACTGACGACCTTCAGGTTATGAGCCTATAATTTAACGATTCCAATAAGTTATGAAAATCAATCACTTAGCCCGCAAGCCTTTGATTTCGCAAAGTTACCGACCCCGCATTCGGCGACATTCGCCCACATTCGGCCGCAAACCCAGCGTCTAAACCACATTCGACTGTTGATGTGGCGTTGATGTAGACCTTCACCCTACCCCGCCCGATCTTGATCGCAAACGGCCCAAACCTGCCATCCGTGAGCAGCGCGGCGAACGGCTGGTCTCGACTTTCGATTGAATTGGATGAAACATCACAATTTTACTCGACCGTGGACCCGTGGGAGCGCCGAGAAATGGTCCAAAACCTCCTCTATAACGTCAAGGATTGCGGAGAAGGAGGCGAAATCAATGCTCGCTTGGTCTTTTGAAACCTTCTCAGCTAAGATGCGTTTTCCATAGTGCTTTTTCTTGTCGAACGTCTTCTCATCCGGGTTGAATATCTTTCCACCAAGAACTTGCGATACGACCGAGGAAGGAAGAAAGTCTTCTATCATGCTATCTTTTCCGCCGATCAGCTTAGGGGTCGGTACGACGTAAAGATTTTTGGTGATGTGATAAAATGTCTTTGTTCCATCAACGTTCTTCTTTGCGCCCGATGCAGTCTTGACTGCCCCCCAAAGACCATCTCTCGCCCCCTGATCATTATCGACCAAGAGGATAACGGGAGAAATGAATCCTCTGTCTGCCAAGCCATCTGTGCGACCCTTATATTTATAGATAAGTTCTTTAAGGTCCCCAGTGCCGCCATTGAGGTGCTGAACCGAGCTTGGAACTCTCAATTTGCTTCCGATTTTTGGATACTGGAACAGCTTAATAGCCAAGCCGCTTGAAGACCCGGCATCTTGCAGTTTCGGCCGTGCGACTTTGCTACGCTTAATTGCGCACTGGATGTATATATTGTCGGTTACCCCCTCGCAAAGAACTACGGGCTGGGGAGAAGCCACAAAAGTTTTGTAATCTAGGAAGCGTCGATACTCCCTGTAGAAACCTGGTTCTTGGGGGCCTGTAGGTTTATTAAGTCTCCTGTAGTTAAACTCGGCACCCTTTACCCAGAAAATGTGACTAAGCATTCCTTGGAGTGCGGCCTCTGACACTACCACCTCGGTTTCCACACCTCCGATCTTAACTTTCTTAGAGCAAACGTCATCTTTAATGAAACTATGCAGCTGAGCTCGAACCTGCTTGTAGAGCTCGCGCTTGACGTTTACTTTTGTATTTACGACGAGTCCGGTTACGTCTTGTCGAGACCTTCTGAAAAGCATTCGAGTTTTATCAGGATTTACTTCAAAACCCGATCTTTTAACTTCAGAGCGAATCTTTTTAGATAACTCCCAGTCTCCAGATGGGCTACCATCATTACGATCTGCAGCAACGCCTTTCGGGAAGTCACTTTTATTTGTGGAGAACGTTATGTCGTCAGCATAGCGTGTGTAGGTGCATCTGTTCTTCGTGGCAACTCTCGAAAGTCTAATGTCCAGATGGTTGGCTACGAGGTTGGATATTACCGGAGATGTGGGCGCACCTTGAGGAAGAGCATTATTATGGCACGCCAATTGCGCAACTATAGTGGCTGCCTTCTCCTCCAGCAAGAAGTGCTTGTTCTTCATAAAAAAGCCACGCACTCTGCCAAAATTTATCGAGGGGAAGAAGTCCTTCAGGTCAAAATTCAGAACCCACTTTTTATCGACATGCCGGGAGCCATTCGTTGAGATTGACAGATGGCGCTTGAAACCATGAGATATAATGCAATTTTCGCCACTGGCTTGCTCCTTCTCAATTTCCATCAGGCAATCTTGCAGAACGTGTGCCAACCGACTTTGGACGAGTTTAAGCTCGGAAATCGGAGCAGATATCTTTCGAACGCCCTTCGTCGCCTTTGGGATTTCAAACTCCACATACTTCGACTTGTCTGGGATTTTATAGAGAATGTAGGATAACGTCTTGGGCTGATATCCGACGAGATAAGCAAGATCAGAGATGTTTTTGCACGATCTAAATCTGGATAGAGAATTCATATGACCCATCAAATATCTGTTTTGGTGAGCCCGTGGGCACTCTTAGGCAACCGAAGGGTCACATAAAATATGCTGAAGGAAACCCGAAAGGGCATATCCACCTGACGATGGTTTCATCCGTCGCGAACACACAACGGTAAAATCTGCCCACGCGCTCGGAGTTAATCTTGCCACTTCAGTAGGAGGCGTGCAACCCATTATTGCGCATTGCTGCCTTTCAAGTGATGTGCAGCGAATGACGGCTTCCCGCCCTTAGCACCATCACGGCAACACCCCCAAATCCCCCCGCTGAAACCCCGTCACCATCGCGCGCAGCTCCACCGGCGCAATCACCTCGACCTGATCGCCCCATTGGTAAAGATGCCAGACCATCTCGATCCAACCTGAGGCGGTGAACTCGACGCGCAGGCTGCCATCGGGTTCATCGGTGATCTGCTGGGTGGGATGGAACTCGAACTCACGCGCAATGGGCGCCGCGCTGGGCGAGAAACGCCAGACGACCGGCCCATATTCAGCCTCAGAGTGGAACGACCCGAAGGCCTGTGCTGCAAACGCGTCGAGGTCGAACTCTGGATCCCGCGGGAAGGATTGCCCCGTGATCCTGGCGTCCACGATGCGATCCAGACGAAACCGCCGATATTCGCGGCCATTCTCTATATCGCGGGCAACCAGATACTGCCGCACACCAAGCAGCAAGCCATAGGGTTCGACCTGGCGCGGCTTGGGCTCAGTGTCCCGAGCCCCTTGGTAGACAATATCCAGCGAGAACGGTGCCTTGATGCCAACGGCAATGGTGCCAAGGATCATTGGAGCAATCTTCGTCCGTGGGCCTGGGCGACAGGCATAGCCCTGCGCCTCCAGCATTGCCGCCGCGTCGGCCTCGGCACGACGGGCATGCGAAGATGGCATTATGGCCAGGAGCCTGTCGCGCAACGAGACCAGCGCCTTGACATTAAGCTCCGCCCCATCGCGCTGGGCGCGCCGGATGCTCATGTCGAGCGCGGCAAGTTCGCTGTCGCGGACACCCTGCATGCGCAGGAGTGGCGTGTCATTCAGCTTCCACCAGCGCCGCCTGTCACGATCGGCCGATCGGAGAAAAGCCGGGAATGCCTCTTCGAACTCGCGCATCATCCGCTGTGCTGTCCGCTGATTGACGCTGAAGGCATCGCAGACGTCATTCAGGCAAACGCCGCGATAGCGCGACCCGGCCATCTCGGCCAAGCGCATCAGGTCCTGAGCTTTTCTGAAGGCCATGGCCCGCTCCACGTCAGCTTCTTACGCCAACGCTAGTGCAGAATATGAGCGCAAGCGAGTCGGAAAATGATTCGGGGGATCGAAGCCCGACCGTCGGCTTGCACTCCCGCAACCCCAAGGCCGCCGTTGATACGAGCGGCGGCACTGACGCAAAAACAGGAACACGCATGAAGCTGCCAAAACGAGAATTCCATACGGTCCATGAAGTCGCAGCGCGATGGGGCTATACGATTGCTGACGTTGCCGGATGGTCGGCGGCGGGGCATTTCGACATTCTGACCGGCATTCCGCCCGCGATGTGCGGCGACAAGATCGTCGCTGGTGAGGTGATCATCGCAGCATTTGACATCCTGCCGATGTTCCGTCGCAGCGGCACAGGTCCGCAAACGGCTAGGGTGCGCCGAGTGCGGATCAAGGGCCAAACCGACTGGATGTTGATCACCGATCCCGCAGGGGGCGTCGAAGTGTCCATTGCCGATCTTCTGATCTCCGGCCAGCAGATGTATCGGTTTGAGGATAAAAACCAGATGTTCCACCGGGTGAGCGGTAGCACGGGGTCGGTCTCGCCCTACGATTGGGAGGGGATGCTGCAGGCCCTTGTGCTGCGCATCTACGAACGGGGCCTGCCCGCCTCTCAAGGCGAACTGGTCGCCGAGATGCAGGAATGGTTCGTGGAACACTCCGATGGCAACGACGTGCCAGACGAGCGTTCGATCCGCCGACGGATTACACCGATTTGGCGCGCGCTGACCAAGACATCCCAAAAGGCCTGACCGGACGGTGCCCTCAGGCGGATTTCCGATCCGGCACCTGATCCTGAACGACCTTCAGCCGTGGCCGGATCGCACTGGCCACGGCATCGAGCCCCGCGCGCAGCGGCGCGTCCAGCAGATGCGCATAGCGCTGGGTGGTCTGCATCTGGGTATGGCCCAGAAGCTTGCCAATCATCTCGAGCGAGGCCCCGCCGTTGACCAGAAGCGATGCGAAGGTGTGGCGGAGATCGTGAATTCGCGCGTCTTCGATCCCGGCTTCCTTTTGGACCCGTAGCCAAAAACGGCGGATTTCCTTGACGGGCTGGCCCGGCACGTCGCCGGGAAAGAGCCAAGGGTTGCCCTTGGGCACCAGTAGATGGCGCTGGCGCACAATGGCGGCCACATCCTCGGAGATCGGGACACGGTGGACCTTACGCTGCTTGGTGGTAGCGGCGGGCTTCGACCAGATGCCAAGCTCGAGGTTGAACTGCTCGAACCGCGCCTGTCGCACCTCGCCAACCCGCGCGCCGGTCAGCATGCAGATGCGGATGATACCAGCCGCGCGCTGATCGGGGTCGGCATCAAGCACAGCGGCGAGCCGGTCGATTTCGCCCTTGGTCAAGAACCGCTCGCGCGGGCTCTCGATACGTCGATAAAAACCATTGGCCGGGTTGTCCTCTCGCCATCCCCATTCGATGGCAAGATTGAACATCTTGCGCAGCACCTCACCCACGCGATTGGCGCGCACAGGCGTGGGCTTTGGCCCCTGCAGCTTGCGCGCCCGGTTGTTGGGCTTGGCCTTGTGCGGCCGCGCCCTGCCCTCGGCGATCTTTTCCAGAAGCTTCCCGACCTCCGCTTTCGTGATCTCGGTGACCAGCTTTTTGCCCCAGTGCGGGGCGATCAGCTTTGCCACCATGGATTTCTGATCGGCCGCGTTCATCGTCGAAAGTCGGGTCACGTGCTCCTTGAGGTAACGATCGATCAGATCTTGCACGCGAGGGGCCTCGCGGATCTGGTCTCGCTCCGCCAGAGGATCGTGACCCAGATCGACCTCCCGGCGCAATTCCCGCGCACGGTCCCGCGCAGCTGTGACAGACCATTCTGGCGAGCGCGCAAAGGTCATCCTGCGCTGACGCCCGGCATGGCGATAGTCAAAGGTGAAAGCGCGCCCGCCGCCCCGATAGATGCAAGCTGCAAATCCCCGAATGTCATCATCGAAGATCTGGTAGTCGCGTCCCTCAGCAGGGATGGCGTCGCGTAGAACCTTCTCGGTCAAACGAATTCGGCTTGGCATCGATGCACCTCCTTTGCATGTTCATGACGCGTAGATTCGCGACACTATCAAGGTAATCATCGCACCCGCCCGGCAGGGTGGCAGTGACCGGCAGTGACTTCGAAAATGCGTGCCACCCCTTGTTTTATTGAGGATTTGTCACCGGGGGCTTTGGAGCTGACCTGGTGCCCCGATGGTTTAATGCGGGTGACTGTCGCCCAATGCTGCCAAAACCTCAAAAAACCCAATGAAAACAGCAACCGGCACGAATTCCGGCATATCACTGCCGGTCATTGCCACCCTTGCCACCCCTGAATGCGCCCGAAAATCGCCCAAAGTGGTCGAATGTTGGCGAATGTCGTCGATTTGGAGCTGAGGTCGGCGCTGGAGACGGCACAGGACGAGTTTGCAAAATCTGCAAATCGCGCTGCAGCGCAGCGAGAAACCCAACGAAGTCAATAAAACAAGGGGTGGCACGGGGGGTGGCAAGTCACTGCCGGTCACTGCCGGTCACTGCCACCCTGCCACCCCTGCGCATGTGTTTCTGCTTTCGAATGACATTCGCCCGCACTGGGCAACAATCGGGAGAACGCAGATGACACGACTTGAACAGAGCTTCACCGCGCCGCCCAGCGCCACTTCCAGCGCCCTGCTGCAGGGCTGGATCAGCCGCACCGACCTCGCCCAGGAACTCGGCGTCTGTGATGAGACGCTTCGGCGCTGGGCCGATGCGCGGCGCGGCCCTGCGTTTGTGAAGGCGGGCAGGAAGATCCTCTACCGGCGTTCTGTCGTGCTGGACTGGCTTGAGACGCAGGAAGATATGTCGCCGCGGCGCGCCCGCGCAGGGGGCCGTCGATGAGTATCCCCCTTCCCTTTCGCAAGCGCAGCGCGCGTGATCAGGCCCGCCAAGACTGGATCGATGAGCGGCGGCACGAGGCCCGCATTGTCGTGGCCGATGTTGTCCATCATTCAGACCATCTGCTGCGCATGGCCTGCAAGGTTCTGGTCCAGCATGGCGATACCCCAGCGGAGCGCGAAGATGCGCGGATTCTGCTGGTCGTGCTCGACGCCAAGCATCCATGGCGGGGTGACAATCACCGCTCAGACCCGGAGGTGCGGCGATGAAGCAGCGCGGCACACCGGAAGCGGATTTGCAGCGCGCTGTTGTTATCGCGCTGCGCTTTGCGCTGCCCAAGGGGGCAATTGTCCATCACTGCGCCAATGAGGTGACCGAGCCTGGCCCTCGCGGCGCCAAGCGCCAGGCCATTTTGGTCGGCATGGGCGTTCATGCCGGATTTGCCGATCTGATGGTGATCTGCGACGGGCGCGTGTTGTTCCTCGAGTTGAAAGCGCCGAAGGGCCGTCTGCGCCCTGAGCAAGAGGCGTTTCGCGATGCCGTGCTGGCGCAGGGCTTTGGCTGGGCACTGGTGCGCAGCCTCGACGATGCGCTGGGCACGCTGGCCGATCATGGCTTCACCACGCGCATTGCGCCGCCTGCGCGGAGGGCAGCTCCATGAGCCATGAAGCCACCAACTGGGCCATCAAACAGCGCGGGTTGAAACCTACCACCAAGATCGTGCTCTGGCATCTCTGCGACCGGTTCAACCCGGATTACGGCTGCTTCCCCTCGCAGGTCAGGCTGGCGCATGATTGCGAAATCAGCCGCTCGACGCTGAACGACCACCTCGGCCAGCTGGAAGCCACGGGTCTGTTGCGCCGCGTACCGCGCATTGATCCGGTGACCAAAAGACAGCTGCCCACGCGCTACATCCTGAGGTTTGAGCCAAGCTTCACACCGGCGGATGTGGTTCCATGTCCAGAAACCGGACACGGGTTTTCGCCCCCCGGCGTTGCCGCTGAAACTGCGGCTGAAATCGAGCCCAATGACCCCGTTTCAGTCGAGCCGTGTCCAGATTCCGGACACGGGATTAACGGACAAGCCGTGTCCGGATTTTGCCCCGACCCGTGTCCGAAAATTGGCCAAAGCCGTGTCCGAAATCCGGACACTAACCTTGTAAGGGAACCTTTAAGTAAACCAGTAAAGGAGGAGGAGGACGCGCAAGCGCGCGAGGCCGACTTTGATCGGTTCTTCGCAGAACTGCTGACTACTCTGGGCTTTGCCGCCAACGCCACCCTGCCCGCTTGGTGGCAAGGCTGGCCAGCCAGAACGCATGTTCACCGCTGGATCGATGATCTCGGACTGTCAAAAAAGCGGATTATCGAGACAGCCACCGAGACCCGAGCCGGTCACCCCAATCCGCCCGATGGCCCCAAAGCACTCGACCGGTTCATGGAACGTGCCGCCCAGCGCGATGCGCAGGCGACCATTGCGAACGCCAAGAGCCAGAAGACAAAACGGCGGCGCAAGCGCGAAGACCCTCCCCGGATCAGCGACGACGAGAAGGCGGCGTTTTATGCCAAGCTGGTCAACGCCGATGGCTTTCTGCCGGTCAGCTCGATCAACAATAGCATCCGCGATCTGATGTTGGTGCGCGGCCTCGTCACGCCCGAACGCCTCAAGATGCGAGGGGTGCGGTGAATGGCATGGTGTCACGTCCCCGGCATGGATTATCCCTCTGCGCAGGCGGCGGCGGCCTTGATCTGGGCCTCATGCTCGCCGAGCCCAGCTATCACACCCGCGCCTTTGTCGAATGGGAGGACTGGCCCCGAGCTGTGCTCATCGCAGCCCAGCGCGCAGGGTATTTTGCGCCCGCGCCAATCTGGGATGATCTGCGCAGTTTCGACGCTCGGCCTTTCCGTGGTGCCTTCGACACGGTGCTGGCCGGATATCCCTGCCAGCCCTTCAGCGCGGCCGGAAAGCGCGGTGGTGCGGCCGACCCCCGCCACCTCTGGCCCGAGGTTGCCCGCGTCATCCGCGAATGCGCTCCAGAGTGGGTGTTCCTCGAAAACGTCTCCGGGCATGTCAGCCTCGGCCTTGAAACCGTGCTGCGAGAGCTTCGGAGCATGGGCTACACGCCTGCGGCGGGCCTGTTCAGCGCGGCAGAAGTCGGCGCGCCACATCAGCGGCTGCGCATCTTCATCCTGGCCCACACCGATGAGCCTGCATCCGGGCACGGCCACCTACAACCCGGCGGGCAACAGCGACTTCACCCGCAAGGCGGAAGCGCTGGCGCTGGGCATCACGAACTGGTCGACGCCGAAAGCGACGGATGGCGCGAAGGGTGGGCCGGGGCAGAGTTATGGCTCGGGCGGCACCCCACCCCTGCCCGCGCAGGCAGCGCAATGGCAAACGCCGGTGGCGGACGACCATGTGGACAGGCTGCGCGGCAAGAACAACAGCCGGGGCGAGCCGAAGCTCAGCGCGTCGGCGATCCAGTGGCCAACACCGGCCGCGCAAAACTGGAAGGGATCGAGCGAAGCCAGCATCACGCGGGCGGATGGCAAGTCCCGGATGGATATCCTGCACTACCGGGCCGAACAGGGCTTCATCCCCCCTGCCCCGGTGATCATGCCGGATGGGCGGCGGTTCTCGCTGCACGCCCCGATCTCGCGCCCGCTGTGGGCTTCAATGATTGCCTCGCATGGGCGGGTCGTCTCGCGGCGGATTCTCAAAGCCCGGGCGCGGCGGCGGCTGAACCCGCTCTTCGTCGGATGGCTGATGGGATGGCCTACCGGGCACGCGCTCTGCGATTGCTCGGCAACGGAGTTCACCCTCTGGCAGCAGCGCATGCGTGGCGCACTCTCGCAGCTGCCCATGGCCTTGGGCCCGTGGATCTGGCGACCAAGCGAAGGACCGAAAAGCCCAGCGCAGATGATCCTCTTTGAAGGAATGCAGCCATGAGCATGCAAGAACGGATCGGCCGGATCAGCGGCACAAAGGTGAAACGCCCGCTAGGCGTACAAGCGGCGCTGGAATGGGCGTTTCGGGTGGAAAGGGCACAGCTGGAGCTGCCGGTGCCAAAGAATGTCTCAGAGGAGGGCTTTGGCTTTGGACTGGAATATGTCTTGCTGCAACGCGGAGCGCTGGGCTGCAAGGTCGACGGCGGGCAGCACAAGATGGGCAGTTACACCCATGCCGACGCAGAGGTGATCGCCGCCACCGTCGCGGGAATGCCTGACAGCCTCGGCGGCATCCGGATGGCAATCAGCTTGGCAGAAATGGCCCAAGCCGGAATCACGCCCAACTGGATGCCCGGCGCTGTGCCGCACTGCGTGCCCGTCGACATCAAACGCAACCGCCATGGAGATCGTGCCGTCAGCGTCGTTGTCGGAACGGAAAGGGTGATGGTCAGTGGCAAATGGCGGACAATCGAAGTGCGCGCCTGTCCGGTCACCTGGCGGCCTCATCCAGAGCAGATCACCTCCGCTCGTCGCGGCTATGAGGATTGGTGGCAAGCGCTGGCTTGGGTGCGGGATGGGCTGGTGGCAGGCGGGATGCTGCGGGAGACGCTTGTGGGGGCGGCAATGCCAAAGGTACGGCCTTGGACATCAAAGCAAGTGAGACAGCCCAAAATAACAATCCTTGATCCATCATAAAAACTTAACACGCAAAATGCGGCAGCTTACTGACGCCAATCATGTGGAAATGTAATAAAAGCACTATCAGCACCCTGCTTTTACTATTTTCACCGCACCACCGGCAAGTCAGAAATACGCGTCGTATAGCGTGGGCTACGGTGTGCAGACCGCATCGCCCAAGGGCGATCCATACCTTCGGAGGCGAGCACCATCGTCTTTTTGCCGAACCGGGCATTGACCGCATCCAGCGCCTGCATCACCGCATGCGGCCGCTCAGTGGATACGTCGATCACGTCAAACAGGGTGCGGGGCCGGTCCGCCTCGGCCACCAGATCATCCAGCATCACGCCGGACTTCGCGAAGGCGTAGGGTCCGCCCTGTTTCGGCCAGGCCGCCTCCACGCAGGCCCGAACCACTCGCACAAGGTCCATTGCATCAGACGTCATCGGGGTGAGGGTCACCGTTCTGGACGCGGCATGCTGCGGCTTGCCCGTGTTGAACCGGCTGGTCTGGAAAAACACCGTGATGGAACCAGCAACCAGACCGTGCTGGCGCAGCTTTTCAGCAGCGCGGGTCGCGTGGGCGGCCAGCGCGCTCATCACCGTCTCAATATCCCGCATCGGGGCACCGGAGGATCGAGTAACCGCCATCCCCTTGCGCGGTGGCGGGGCTTCATCCAGCGCCAGGCAGGGCTCCCCTTGCAGTTCCCGGACCGTCCGCTCAAGCACCACAGATCCCAAGCCCCGCGCCTGGCGGGTGGGCATGTCTCTCAAGTCCGCCGCCGTATGAACCCCGAGCAGGGCAAGCTTGGCCTTTGTCTTACCGCCGACCCCCCAGATGTCTCCCACCGGGACGCGTGGCAACACCCAGTCCGTCACGGACCGGTCCATCATGTCCAGCACGCTCTTGAAGATCGGGTTGCGTTTGGCCACCTCATTGGCGCATTTCGCAAGGGTCTTTGTTGGGCCTATCCCGACGCGGACCGGCACGCCGACCTGCAACAGGACTTGCGCCCGCATGGCTTGCGCGTGCGCATCCCGGTCCCGGATACCACCAAAGTCAAGAAAGCTCTCATCGATCGAGTAGACTTCCACCACTGGAGAGAAGGTCTCATAGACCTCAACCACCCGGCGCGAGATATCGCCGTACAGGGTGTAATTGGACGAAAATACCCGAATCCCATGCGCTGCGATCTTGTCCCGGATCAAATGCAAAGGGGCCCCCATTTTGATCCCGAGCGATTTCGCCTCGTCCGAGCGGGCGACAGCGCAGCCGTCGTTGTTGGACAGGACAATCACAGGTACGTTCTTGAGAGAGGGGTCAAAGATCCGTTCCGCGCTGACGTAGAAGTTGGCGCTGTCCGAAATTGCGATAGGCCGGTTCATTCGATGGGGTAACGCCGAACAACACCCGCGATCACCCCCCAGATTTCGCTGTCTGCGGTAAGCTCTATGTCCGGGAATTGCTCTTTGGCGTTGGCGCTGGACAGATAATAGCGGTTGGCGGCCTTGCGCAGGATCTTTGCGGTCACAGCCCCCTCGACCACAGCCAGAACTGCTCGGCCGACCCGGCGCTTACCCGCCCGGTCCACAGCAATCAAATCTCCGTCCCGAATACCCGCATCCCATAGACAATCCCCCTCTACCCGCCACCAGAAAGTGGACGTCGGATGGCGCACAACCCAACTGATCGGGTCTATCTCCTCCTCAAGATCGTCCGCTGCAGGCGAAGGAAACCCTGCGCTCGCCGTCATCAGCGCGAGCCGTTGAGGCGCGCCAGGCAGACGTACTGGGTTCTCGATTCGATGAACGGGCATAGGACCACACTGTTCTTGATATGTTCTGATTGAGTCATCCATATCAGATTGCGGTGTCGATCCAAGCGATTCTGAGCGCGTCCCATACAAGTGAAGGATCTCAGAGCTTTTGAAGCTGCTGAAGTTCGAATTATTTCTCAAGAGATCCGAGCTTATCTCGCAGCCTGCACTGGGCATCAATCCTAAGCGTGGCGAAAATGACGCGCGTCGGAATAACGGCCAACTGAATGCCTGGCGCGGTGTCATTTTGCGTGCCGTCGAAATGCAACCCAATCGACAGGGGGATCATGCCATCAGCCCCTGCACCAGACCAAGAACTGCTATGAGTGCCGTTGGGCCCTCGACCAGAACGCGACGGCCGTCTGACAGAGTGATGTCAACGCGGATGGTCGTAAGCGGTGTCCTGTGCTGGGGGCACCTCGGCCTCCATCAAGGGAGCAAAGGCCAATGCCGACGCTTCAACCTCAATGGGGAGAAAGTCGCATTCGCCACCCCCTGCGTCTGGGGCCTCAGCAACTGGACCAAACCGTGGATCACGCAGCCATTTATGGATCAGGTTCGCATTCATTCCGTAGCGTTGCGCAACCTGCGCTACGGACACACCTGCCATCGTTGTTTGTGCACAAATTGAGCGCTGCTCGTCGTCAGGCCAAAATCGCTTCTTCTGACCGATATCAAGGTGATGCCTGGGACGGGCCGATCCGCCACTATCTCGAATACATCACAGCACAGAACGAGGGTGTGACCGTCGCGGAAATCCTCGAAAAGGCGCTGGGTATGAAAAAGACGCGCTGGACGCAAGCTGATCAGAACCGGGTTGTGCGCACCCTCACCAGCATGGGCTTTAGGCAGTACCGCGCCCGCGTAGGCGGCCACGGAAACAGCGCCCAGCGCGAACGTCGGTATCGGCGCAACAGCCTCGGCTGGGACCAGACCGCGTGATTGGGTCCGGGTCTGCCAGCTCTGGGTCCGGGTAGGGTCCGGGTAGGGTCCGGGTAGGGTCCGGGTCTACACCTCTAAAATAATCCAACAAAATCAATGCTGGGTCCGGGTGGGTCCGGGTGGGTCCGGGTCTATTACAGAAAACTTATCAGGGGGGGGGACAAGCAGACCCCCTATAAAAAGGAAGTGAAAAGACCCGGACCACCCGGACCCACTAAACAATTTCAAGGGGTTATAGTGTGCCCTATACCCGGACCCTATCCCTGCCAGCCGTTCAGCGCAGCTGGAAAGCGCGGCGGGGTCGACGATGCCCGTCACCTCTGGCCCGAGGTCGCCCGCGTCATCCGGGAATGTGCCCCGGAATGGGTCTTCCTTGAAAACGTCGCCGGTCACGTCAGCCTCGGCCTTGAAACAGCCCTGCGAGAGCTTTGAAGCGTGGGCTACACGCCTGCGGCGGGCTTGTTCAGCGCGGCTGAAGTTGGCGCGCCGCACCAGCGGTTGCGCATCTTCATCCTAGCCCACACCGATGAGCCTGCATCCGGGCACGGCGACTTACAACCCGGCGGGGAACAGCGATTTTACCCGCAAAGCGGAAGCGCTGGCGCGGGGCATCACGAATTGGTCGACGCCGAAAGCGACAGATGGCGCGAAGGGTGGTCCAGGTCAGAGTTATGGCTCAGGCGGAGCACCACCCCTGCCTGCACAGGCGGCGCAGTGGCAAACGCCAGTGGCGGACGATCAAGTCGAACGGCTGCGTGGCAAGATCAACAGCCGGGGCGAACCCAAGCTGAGTGCGCAGGCGATCCAGTGGCCGACCCCGGCGGCGCAGAACTAAAAAGGGATCGAGCGAGGCCAGCATAATGCGGGCGGATGGCAAATCCCGGATGGATGTCCTGCACTACCGGGCGGAACAGGGCTTCACCCGCCCGGACCCGGTGACCACGGCGCATGGGGAGCGGTCCTGTCCACACGCCCCGATCTCGCGCCCGCTGTGGGCTTCAATGATGGCCTCACATGGGCGAGTCGTCTCGCGACGGATCCTGAAAGCCCGGGCACGACGGCGGCTCAATCCGCTCTTCGTCGGATGGCTGATGGACTGGCCCATCGGGCACGCGCTCTGCGCCTGCTCGGCAACGGAGTTCACCCGCTGGCAGCGGCGCATGCGTGGCGCGCTCCCGCAGCTGCCCATGACCTTGGGTCCGTGGATCTGGCGGCCGAGCGAGGGGCCGGAAGGCCCAGCGCAAATGAGCCTCTTTGACAGATCGCTGCCATGAGCATGCAGGGACGGATTGGCCGCCCGGGTGGTACAAAGGTGAAACGAGCGCGGGGCGTACAAGCAGCGCTAGAATGGGCTTTTCGGGTGGAACAAGCGCAGCTGGAACTGCCTCCACCAAAGAATGTATCCGAGGAAGGCTTCGGGTTTGGCCTCGAATACGTCCTGCTGCAGCGCGCGGCGCTGGGATGCAAAGTGGACGGTGGTCAACACAAGATGGGCAGTTACACCCATACGGATGCGGAGGTGATCGCCGCCACCATCGCTGGAATGCCTGACAATCTCGGCGGCATCCGTATGGCGATCAGCGTGGCCGAACTGGCACGCGCGGGTATAACGCCAGACTGGATGCCTAGCGTCGTGCCACGCTGCGTGCCAGTCGACATCAAGCGCAACCGCCATGGCGATCGCGCTGCCACCATCGTGGTGGGCGTTGAGCGCATACGGGTTCCAGGCCCGACTGCACGCGGCACTTGGAAAACCATAGAGATCCTCGCCTGCCCAGTGACCTGGCGGCCTCACCCAGAACAGATCGCAGCCGCCCGACGCGGCTATGAGGATTGGTGGCAGGCTTTGGATTGGGTGCGCGATGGGTTGGTGGCGGGCGCCATGCTGCGGGAGGTAGAAGTGGCGGCAGCGATGCCGAAGATACGACCGTGGGCTTAGCAAAAAAATACTGGCGAGCCTCCGCGAAATAAATCTCTGTAGCCAGAACCATTCGCTTTCGCTGGCAAAATCAACCAAGCGCCTGTAACTTGACTGAGAACAAAGGGAGTGTGGCATGGGCAGACCTATCGGAGTAGACCTTTTCGCAGGTGCAGGCGGAATGAGCCTAGGCTTCGAACAGGCTGGCTTCGATGTTGCTGCTGCTGTGGAAATTGATCCAGTTCACTGTGCCGTACACAAGTTCAACTTTCCCCAGACCGCTGTAATTCCTCGTTCTGTCGAGCGACTGACAGGACGGGAAATTCGGCTGGCGGCCGGGCTTGGCACACGGACGGTCGACTGCGTCTTCGGGGGGGCTCCATGCCAAGGTTTTTCAATGATCGGCCATCGCGTTCTCGATGACCCCAGAAATCGGCTTGTCCTCGAATTCGTTCGGATCGTCAGTGAGTTGGACGCCCGCACATTTGTGTTCGAAAACGTGAAAGGCCTGACAGTTGGGCATCACAAGCAAGTTCTGAATGAGTTGGTCGCTGCCTTTGACGAAAAAGGCTATCAGGTGCGACTGCCTTGGCGCGTACTGAACGCGGGGAACTTCGGCACGCCGCAGTCGCGGGAAAGACTTATCCTGTTCGGCGCCAAGAAGGGCGAAGCCTTGCCAGATTACCCCGCAGCGTCGACTGCAATTGCTGGTCGAAGGGCAAACGGGGACCTGAACTATGGTCCGAACTGCGCAGATGCGCTCGCTGACCTGCCAGATGCAGAAATCTTCCACGAATTGACAAACGGCGACTCCGTCAAGCCCCGTCGTTTTGGCAAGCCGTCGCCCTACGCCGCAGAGTTGCGCTGCCTCTCCAATGATGCATGGCATTTCGCTCACCCGCGCAAGTGGGATCCAGCGGTCTTAACGTCCAGCGCGCGCACGGAACACACTGACATATCACGACGCCGATTTTCGGAAACAGCGGAAGGTGAAGTTGAACCTATCAGTCGACTGTTCAAGCTTCCCCAGACTGGAGTTTCCAATACGTTGCGCGCAGGAACGGATGGCGCACGCGGGGCTTTCACCAGTCCTCGTCCCATTCACTTCAAGTTCGACCGCTGTATCACGGTGCGCGAGATGGCACGGCTGCACGGATTTCCAGACTGGTTTCGTTTCAACGCCACAAAGTGGCACGGGGCGCGGCAAATCGGAAATGCCGTACCTCCTCCGCTGGCGCGCGCCGTCGCCAGCCAAGTCATCGCCGCTCTAGGGTTTTTGCCTTCACGGCCGTCAGAGGCGATAGCCTTGGGTAGCCCGGCCCTGCTTGAAATGGACGTCACAAAGGCATCGTCCCATTTTGGAATCGAACCGCCAAGATCGGGGCGTGACCGAAAAAGCGGCGCGAAGAAGCGCAAGCAAACCGACATCGAGGCAGAACGGATTTCTGCGCGCGTGGCCTATGGTTAAGTCAAATCGCTATCAGGCATTGATCTCGAAGATATTCTTCGACGGTTATCAGCCCGGCGTTCCTGCGTTTGGATTCGAACGCATTGCACTTGAGCATGGCGCAGAGACGCTGGGCATCAAGTTGCCGAAGAACCTCGGCGATGTAATCTACTCCGTCAGGTTCCGGACGGCTCTTCCAGATGACATTCTCGCCACCCAGCCACCGGGAATGGAATGGATCATCGAAGGCGCTGGCAGGGGCGCATATCGTTTCAAGCTTGTTCGCGTTAACCGAATAGTTCCGCGTACAGACCTCGTCCGTGTGTCCATCCCAGACGCAACGCCCGAGATCATTCGCGCCTATGCGCTTGATGACGAACAGGCCTTGCTTGCGATCGTCCGGTACAACCGATTGATCGACACGTTTCTGGGGTTAACGACCTACAGCCTTCAGAACCATCTCAGGACGACGGTCAAAGGCATCGGTCAGATTGAGATCGACGAGCTTTACATTGGGCTCGACAAGCGCGGCTGTCACTACGTCATTCCCGTGCAGGCGAAGGGTGGCAAAGACCAGATTGGTATTGTTCAGACGACGCAGGACATCCGCTTCGTAGAGCAGAAATTCCCGGGGCTGAGCTGCCGGGCAATAGCTGCGCAGTTCATGGAGGATCAGGTGATCGCCCTGTTTGAACTGACGCTGGAAGATGACGAAATCCGCGTTGTCGAAGAACGGCACTACCGGCTTGTCCCAGCTCGCGATCTCGACCGCCAAGCTATCCGGACCTATCGGTAATCTTTCGGGCATTCTGGAACATCGAACGATTCAAAGTAATGGAACCGGTTGTTCCCGAAAAAGGCATTTCACCGGCAACATTTCTGCGTCTGCTCGAAGACTACCAGTTAAGTGGCAAATCGCCGCACCGGGAAGTTGTGATCGATGTAACGGGCGTTGTTACACAACTCTGACCGTGGACGATTCACATCGTAAATCCATGCGGTTAGACAAGCCACATAAGCAAGCCATCACCCGCCCGCTACCGCACCACGAACTGATCCAGCTATACAGCCTCCCTGAAGAAGCGAGGCTCGCTGCTAATCTGGCTGGACAAGGAAATGACCTGGCTTGCTCCGCATGATGGCAGTCCCGGTCGGCCCGCTCTGTTCTCCGATGCGGCGATCCAGTTTTGCCTGACGATCAAAGTTCTGTTCAAGCCGCCGTTGCGGCAGACGACCGGCATGGTGGCCAAGGACGCAGATCGCCCTGCGCATCGCAAAAAACGGCACTGAATCGAAGGTCCGCGAGGCGAAATGGGCAGCAGATCATAAAAACCACGGCAACAATCGGCCAGCTGAAGGTCGCTGACGCGCTTCAGGCGGAACCTGCTCTGCCGTTGCCGCGAAAACAGTCAAAAATCGAGGTGCCCATACGTGAGTTGCGCAACAACTCCGTTCTGACCCATGCAAACGCCGCTTAGGGCCCAAAACGCTTGATCAGCAAGCGAAATCAGGAGATATTGGTGTTAATCGGCATGCCACTTGGGGAATGTCGGGTGGAGTTCGCAATGACTAATACCACAACGATAAGTCCCGGACTTTATCGTAGCCATCAAGACGAACGTGGCTTTGTATGGTTGAATTTAAAATATGAATCTGGTCGCAGCGGTTATTCTGGCAGGATTGAAGTACATGGAGGTGGGGGCGGGCGTTATCGTATTTATAGAGTCGGATCGGTTGGGCCTGAGACTTCTAGTGGCTTCGAAATGGTTCGTATTGGAAGTGCCGGTGTTGTCTTTGAGAGACGCAAGGATGCAGAAAACTATGCACTAATCGCGGCTCTGGCTATCAATGGTGATGTACGCCGCCGCGCACTTGTTGATCCGGAAGTCTTCGGCGGTGTGCGGGAATGGGAAACACCTGGGGTCGCAAGTTGGCGTACAGACTTTTGGAAAGGCGCCGACCATATTGATCCTTGCTCTGGCTGGAACAAAATAGATCCTGACAGTCTGTTGTTAAATCTACCCAAGGATAACCTTTTTTTTATTGACGAGGAAGATGATGAGTTTTCTGAATTGGCAGAAGACAGTCCGATCTTGGAAGAGGCAAGTATCTGGAGTTTGGCCGTTGCAATCAGATTATACTATTCTGAACATTTGCAGCTAGAAAGCTTAAATCGTCCGTACGATACTATCGTCCAAGAAATTGCTGAGCGAAAAGGATGCTATTTCGATCCCAAGGATGGAGAATTCACATATGCAAAGTTATTGGCACTATCGTTCCTGCGCGACAGTGCGCCAACCAATTGGCTTTTCCCGTGTCAAGAGGATAATATGCCAGCCATCATTAAGAGACTTAATGCCGAGCTGCCTATAGAGGCCCAAGAGGCCATCGCTGCTTATCGAAACCGCAAGTGAGGCTTTGCGCGTTGACATGGCCGCTGAAGATCATTGCTTCAAAAAATGCGAACTTCCACATTAGTCAATATCCAACGCGGACAAGCCGTCCACGAGCTTCACGGCCTCAAGGCTTACGTGCACAATCAAAGGGATTACCATGTACCGCGCCATTTATCTATTTTGATGACGGCGTTCGATGCGGTCAACAGTCGGTTCGGCAAAAAGACGATGGTGCTCACCAGTGAAGGGCTGTCGCGCTGGGCAGACGCGTGCAGATCATCGCAGCCCGCGCTAAATGACGCGGATCTCAGACTTGCCAGTTTTCAGGTAAAGCATAGCCAACAGCCTCAGCGCCCCCCCCTGGCATGGTTCCTCCCGGGCCCTATTCGTATACGGGGGGGCGCAGCGCGCCATTTCGCTAGCGACAGGCACTTTCACCGGGGAATCCAGGCGGAATCCACCTGCCGCTCGATTTTGGAAAAAGCGACTCATTATCAAAGGCTTGCGGAATCATGATCTTGGCGTGCTGGATTCTTTTCGGAATCCAGGGAATCCACTTTGTGGAAGCCACCCCGCCGGAAGCCAGCCAGCGGAAGCCACCCCGTAAGAAGTCATTGAATCCACGTCATTTTTTCACTTGACATTTCTAGCCCCCTTGACCTACCTATAGATCATTGAGAAATTACGCCCGGAGGATAAACCTCGCGGGCGTTTTTGTTTTCCCCACATCGCGGATGCCGATCCTGTCGCTGGCCATGTTGCCCGCGCGCGTTGGCACGTCCGCCCTGCCCCGAATGAGAACCGCCCCATGGACCTGGTCTTCGCACCGAGCCAGATCGAGACTTGGCCTCTCGACCGGCTGCGCCCCTATGCCCGCAATGCCAAAATCCACGGCACCGACCAGGTCGCCAAGATCGCCGCCAGCATGGCGAAGTTTGGCTGGACCGTGCCCTGCATGGTAGCTGACGACGGCGAGCTGATTGCCGGGCATGGCCGCGTGCTGGCGGCGGCAATGCTGGGGCTGAAGGATGTGCCGGTGATCCGGCTCAGCCACCTCGACGAGGCCGAACGCCGCGCCTATCGCATCGCCGACAATAAATTAACCGAGCTTGGCGAATGGGACGAGGCAATGTTGCGCGACGAGATCGCGGGGCTGCTGGCCGAGGATTTCGACCTGTCGCTGCTCGGCATCACCGACGAAGATCTGGATGCGCTGTTGCGGGATCCAGATGCGCTGGGCGGCGACGGGCCGGTTGAGGGCGAAGACGACATTCCCGAACCGCCGGTCACGCCGGTGTCGGTTGCGGGTGACCTCTGGCAGCTGGGATCACACCGGTTGATCTGCGGCGACAGCACCTCCGCTGATGTGGTCGGGCGGTTGCTCGGTGATGTTCGCCCCCTGCTAATGGTGACCGACCCGCCCTATGGAGTCGAATACGATCCCTCCTGGCGCAACCAGACGGGCGCGGCGAAGACCAAGCGCACCGGCCTTGTGCTGAACGACGACCGGGCCGACTGGCGCGAGGCTTGGGCGTTGTTCCCCGGCGATGTCGCCTACGTTTGGCACGGTGCGCTGCACGCAGCAGAGGTGGCAGAGAGCCTCATGGCGGTAGGCTTCAACGTCCGGTCGCAGATCATCTGGGCCAAGGAGAGCCTCGTTTTCAGCCGTGGCGACTACCACTGGCAACATGAACCCTGCTGGTATGCCGTCAAGAAGACCGGCAAGGGCCACTGGGCTGGCGACCGCAAGCAGACCACGCTATGGAAGATCGCCAACAAGGACCAAGACGCTACCACCATCCACAGCACCCAGAAGCCGGTCGAGTGCATGCGCCGCCCGATGCTGAACAATTCCAACCCCGGTCAGGCGGTCTATGAACCCTTCATGGGATCCGGCACCACGCTGATCGCGGCGGAAACCACCGGGCGGGTGTGCTTCGGGATCGAGCTGAACCCGGTCTACGTCGATGTCGCCATCGAGCGCTGGCAGCAGTTCACCGGCGCAAACGCGGTCCTAGCCGAAACCGGTGAAACCTTCGCCGACCTGAAGGCGAAGAGGCTGGCGGCATGAATGCGCCTCTGCTGCCCGGGCGGATTGAACATTGGCCCCTCGCCCGTCTGAAGCCTTACGCCCGCAACGCCAAGACCCACGATGCCGATCAGGTCGCCAAGATCGCTGCCAGCATGGCCGAGTTCGGCTGGACCGTGCCGGTGCTGGTGGCCGCCGATGGCGAGTTGATTGCTGGCCATGGTCGCGTCTTGGCGGCTGCCCATCTTGGCCTGTCCGAGGCACCGGTCATCATTCTGGGCCATCTGACCGAGGCGCAGCGCCGGGCTTATCGCATCGCTGACAATAAGTTAACCGAGCTGGGCGGCTGGGACGAGGCCCTGCTACTGCAAGAATTGCAGGCGCTGTTAGCAGAGGACTTTGACCTTGGGCTAATTGGCATCCCCGAGGATGAGCTGGAAGCTTTGCTGGCGAACGCCGACGACCGCCCGGCGATTTCAGACGATGCCGCTGATGCCATCCCCGAGCCACCCGCCGATCCGATCACCAAGCCGGGCGACATCTGGGCGCTGGGCAAACACCGCCTGTGCTGCGGCGACGCAACGGATTCTGCCGCCGTGGCCCAGCTGATACAGAGCGAACAGGCGACGCTGATGTTCACCTCGCCACCCTATGCCCAACAGCGCGACTACGGCGCGGCCAAGGAAAAGGTCAGCAATTGGGATGCGCTGATGCAGGGCGTGTTTGCTGCAGCACCGGTCACCACCGACGCGCAGCTGCTGGTCAACCTCGGTCTCGTGCATCGCGACAGTGAGTGGCAGCCCTATTGGGAAGGATGGGTCGAATGGATGCGCACCTCTGGCTGGCGACGCTTTGGCTGGTATGTCTGGGATCAGGGCCCGGGTCTGCCGGGCGACTGGAACGGCCGCCTGGCCCCGTCGCACGAGTTCATTTTCCACTTCAACCGCGCGCCCCGCAAACCGCACAAGACCGTCCCGTCCAAACACGCGGGCGAAACCCTTGGCGGCGGTGGTCTGCGCGGGGCCGACGGCATCGTCCATGCCAAAACCGGAACCGGCAATGCGATCCAAAGCCACCGCATACCGGACTCCGTGTTCCGCATCATGCGCCACAAGGGCGGTCTGGGTGCCGCCGGATCACACCCGGCAGTCTTTCCGGTGGCGCTGGTCGAGGCAGTGCTAACCGCGTTTTCGGATCCCGGCGATCTGATCTATGAGCCGTTTTGCGGCTCCGGCACCCAGATCGTCGCTGCCGAACGCGCTGGGCGGCGCTGCTTTGCGATGGAGCTGGACCCGATCTATTGCGACGTCGCGGTGCGGCGGTGGGAGATGGCGACGGGGCGAAAGGCACAGCTGGAAAATCGTAACGAGATCACCATTGGCAGGGAGACACGACAGAAATGATTATCGACGTCCCAATCTGGCGAAACGCCGACCTCATACGGATCATTCCGATCACACGCGCGGACCTGAACCAAGCCATATCCCGGAACGACTTTCGGCCGGAAGACACGCCAAAGCCCGGAAAGGCGCGCTGGTATAGCTGGAGAGATGTTGTGGCGGTTGCGGCGGCACAGGACCTGCGCAAGCTCGGCTTTGGTCCGTCTGTCGCATTCGGGCTGGTGCAAGAACACCTGTCACCTTTTCTGCAGGGTCGGATCGACGCGCCGGATGATTGCGCCGGCGTGCTTTGGCTGATCCGCCCGAGTGACGACCACCTCACCTTTGAGGCCCCGTGTGAGTTCCTGCGCCATACCGAATACGAGGAGCTGCTGATCCCGCCAAACGAGAACGCCTGCATCATCGTGAATGTGGGCCGCATTGCAGCGCGCGTGTTCAATGAATTGCAGGCGACCGAGACCGCCAAGGTCATCCGAGAGAAATTTCAGATTCTGGGACCGGTAATATGACCCAGTCGCGCCGCATGTCGCTGATCGAGGCCATTACCAATGTGGCTGTGGGCTACGGGCTGGCGGTTGCGACGCAGATCGTGGTGTTCCCATGGTTTGGGCTGCATCCGAGCTTGGGCGAGAACCTCACCATCGGCGCGATCTTCGTGGGCATCTCATTGCTGCGCAGCTACACGCTTCGCCGCTTGTTCGAACGCTGGTGCTCTCGTCCACATCGCAGGTGATCCGTGCGGTGATGCAGGGCGTCAGGCCGCATCCAGCTTGTACACGGTGCCTCTGCCCTCAACCTTTTCAGAGGCAATGGAAAGGCCCAGCTTCTTTTTCAGCCCACCTGAGATCAAGCCACGAACTGAATGAGGCTTCCAGCCAGTCTCCGCCACGATCTCGGTGATCGCCGCACCCCCGGGGCGCTGCAGCAGAGCGATGATCTGGGCCTGCTTGGTGCCTGCGCGGATATTGACCGGTGTCGGCGTCTCCGCTGCGGTCGGCTGCGGGTCAGCGTCCAGCTGCGTCTTGCGCAACGCGGTTACGGCACTGGCCATCACCGGCTCGATCCCGATGGCCAGCAACCCCGCGTCGGTAACCACCAGCGTGGTGCCAAGCCCATCGCCGGTCTCGCGCCAGAGGGGTTCGCCGCGCCGCAGGTTGGCGTCGACCTCTTGCAGCCAGCCATGTGCGATCATTTTGGTGACGGCCATCTTCGCTGCCGCACCGTGCAGCCCCTTGGGCAGCGGCAGGGCGAGGTTGTCGGGGCGCTGGGCCCCGGCGCTGAGGATGATGGTCTGAGTGTCGGTGAGTTTCGTCATGACGGGGTCCTGTTCGATCTGTTGGCGTTGGACGGGATCAAGCGGCATGTTCGCCCTCCTTGAATGCGCTGTCGGCAATCTGGCGCAGCAGGCTGGCGTAGTGGTTCAGGGTGCCAACGTCACCCCAGTTGATCTCGTCCGGGTGGGTGTTGAAATGGTCATCGCTGAGGGCCTGCAGCCGTTCCAGCATTGCGTCGATCTGGAACTTGGTGGTCATGAATGCGTCGAGGGCTTTGGTATTGTCGGTGGCGCGGCGGATGGTCATGGCTTGGTCGTCCTTCGCTGAGTTGCATCGTTTTCGTGTGACAACCATCGCTCTAGTGCAGCGATTGTCGTAGTTAAATCCAAGCAATTTCATTGCTTTGCAATTATGATATCTGGTGGGGATCGGTCAGCGCCGCCTGTTCGGCCTCGTGGCGCTGTGCCGCATCGGGTGGATCACGCCGCGCGTTGATCATGGCGACAAACAGCGCACGGGCGACGGCCGCCACCTCGTCCGCCCCTGCGTTGGAGAGCTCCACATCATGGATGGCGATGGCCTCGCCCAGATCGGTCAGGGCGTAAAGCGTGGCAAACTCCGCCTCGGGCGGGTCGCAGGTGATGGTGTCGCGGTCACCGGGCGAGACAACGACGCTGCGGCAAAAGCGCAATTCAAAACCGATGGCACACTCGCGGCGCGCTAGTTCTACGAGAGTCTCGCCTTCGGGCAGGCAATTGGGAGGCAGATTCATGGCAGGGACCTTTCCGAGAGCTCGGGGATGATCTCGGCCCAAGCGCCGTCCTGCCAGATGTAGAGGTGGCAGAACTGGCAGGTCGGGCGCGACAGCAGGATTGGGTCTCGGGGGTGCTCAAACCCCTCGATCTGATCTGCGCGCACCTGCCGGATCTCGCGGGCGGCGAGGATGTCTTCGGGGGTCCATCGCGCCAGTGCGGGCAGCATGTGGCGGGGATAGCCATCGTAGTGGCAATAAACATGGGCCCATGCATCGGGACCAATCTGAATTGCAATCTGTGCGCGGGTGCTCATGGTCGTTCCCCTCAGATCAGCTTAAGATCAGCCAGCACCGCGCTGGCGGCGGCAAGCTGGGCGGTCGGCAGCTCGATCTTGATGTGCGAGAACACATCCGAGGCTTCAGCCGTGATCCCATCCTCGCGCAGCGCGGCCTCGATGGCCTCGGCCACGGCGTTCGGTCGCGAGCGGTCGAAATGTACGGGCAGCGTTACGTAGTCGATGCGGATGGTGGTGGTGGCGGTCATGATCTTGTCCTTTCAGGATTGGGGTTTTGCAGCAGCGCCTGCGCGGCGTCCGGCTTCAAAGGCGTCTTCAAGTGCCGCGTGGATCGCCCAGACCGCGACATCGTGGAAGTCGAGACGGTCGCGGTTGCGGGTCTCCAGCGTTTCAATGAAGAACTGGCGTTGGGCGATCCCAAGGATCAAGGCCTCGCGGACGTCTTCGTGTGTAGGGGTGGTTTTGCGTTTGGCCATGATCACTCCTCCCACCGGTGCTCAGGGTGGGTCGTGCGCGCGCAGGCTCCCTCGCGCATCATCTCGTGGGCGCGTGCCATCTCGACCATTCCGCCTTCCTGGCTCATCCGCCCCGACATGACTTCGTCCATCACCCAGTTCACCCGCTCTTGCGCGGGGCTGGTGTGGTCCCGCCATCCGTCGCTCATCGAGCTGTGTCCCATCTTTTCCTGTGCGCGCATGGTGGTCTCCGATCCTCATTTAAGGGGTGCGATGCACCCGTTTGCCTTGCACCATGAATCGCTCTATCGAGGAGTGTAATCAACTGAATAAGGTCGTTATTTTCGTTTAATTACAATATCTTGAGGTTAATGAAATCGCCATGGAAGGTATGTCAGAACGCGAGTATTCCGCTCATACCGGCCTGTCGCGCGGGGCGATCCAGAAGGCACGCAAGGCCAGCCGCTTGGTGGTCTACAGCGACGGGTCGATCAACGCGGCGGCGTCCGATGTACGGCGGGCCGACATGACCGACCCCGACCAGCAGCGGCGCAGCACTGGCGGCGGCGATAGCAGTTTCAGCGGCCCCGCCGACAGCTCGTCATACCTGAAGGCCCGCACCGCGCTGACCGTCTACCAGGCGCAGGACAAGCAACTTGGCATCCAGAAGAAGAAGGGTACGCTGGTCGACCGCGCCCGCGCCGAAGCGCTGGTGTTCCGGTTGGCGCGTCAAGAACGCGACACATGGATCACCTGGCCCAGCAGGGTGGCGGCATTAATGGCCGCCGAAGTGGCGGCAGAGGTGGAGAAACAAACGGCCAAACCGGTGACAATCGAGGCCGCGATCCTGCAGAGGGTGCTGGAAGCCCATGTCAGACAGCACCTCGAAGCCCTCGCCGATCTCAGGGTCAGCCTCGGATAACGACAGCACCGCCAGCGATGACCTGACCGCAGACCTCGACCTTGGGTTTGATGGGGCCGAGGATATCTTGCGCAGCTGGCGCAAAGGCATGCGCCCGGATCCTGACCTGACGGTATCGGAATGGGCGGATGCACATCGCTGGCTGTCGTCGCGCGGCGCGGCCGAGCCGGGGCGGTATCGTACCGCGCGGGCGCCCTATTTGCGCGAAATCATGGATGCCCTGTCGCCCCGCCATCCGGCGCAACGGATCAGCTTCATGAAAGCAGCGCAGGTTGGCGCGACGGAGGCTGGCAACAACTGGATCGGCTTCGTGATCCACCACGCGCCGGGCCCGATGCTGGCGGTGCTGCCGACGGTGGAGATGGCAAAACGCACCTCGCGCGGGCGATTGGACCCCTTGATCTCGGAAAGCCCGGTGCTGCGTGCGCTGGTCAATCCGGCCCGGTCACGCGACGCGGGAAACTCGATGCTGTCGAAGGAATTTCAAGGTGGCATCCTGGTGCTGACCGGGGCGAACTCTGCCACCGGCCTGCGCTCAATGCCCGCGCGCTATATCTTTCTGGACGAGGTTGACGCCTATCCAGCCTCTGCCGATGAGGAAGGCGATCCGGTCACGCTGGCCGAAGCCCGGACCACGACATTCTCGCACCGGCGCAAGGTGTTCATGGTTTCCACCCCGACCATCCGGGGCATCAGCCGGATCGAGCGCGAGTATGAGGCATCAGACCAGCGGCGCTACTTCGTGCCCTGCCCACGTTGCGGGGCGATGCAATGGCTGCAGTTTGAGCGCCTGCGCTGGGACAAAGGGCGACCCGACACCGCCGCCTATCATTGCGAGGGTTGTGAGAAGCCCATCGCCGAGCACCACAAGACGCAGATGCTGGAGCGCGGCGAATGGCGCGCAACGGCCGTGTCGTCCGACCCGCATTCCATCGGCTTCCATATCTCCGCGCTCTATTCGCCTTTGGGCTGGAAGAGCTGGCAGCAGATCGCGCGCGAGTGGCTGGCGGCCCAAGGCTCGGAAGAGATGCTGCGCGCTGCGCGCAACACCCTGCTGGGCGAGACATGGGTTGAAAGCGGCGATGCACCGGAATGGCAGCGCCTTGCTGATCGCCGCGAGACGTTCGTGGCCCAAATCCCAGCGCGAGGACTGTTCCTGACCGCTGGGGCGGACGTGCAGAAGGACCGCATCGAGGTCGATGTCTGGGCCTGGGGCCGTGGTTTGGAAAGCTGGCTTGTCGATCACATCGTCATTCCGGGCGGGCCGGATGATCCTGCCTGCTGGGACAAGCTGACGGCCCTTCTTGGCCAGACATGGGTTCATGAACACGGCGCTGTCATGCCCCTGGCGAAGCTGGCCATCGACACAGGGTATGAAACGGCAGCCGTCTACGCTTGGGCCCGCACCCAAGGCATCGCACAGGTGGCCCCCGTCAAAGGCATGGAAGGCTTCAACCGAACAACGCCAGTCTCGGGGCCAACCTTTGTTGATGCGACAGTAAACGGTCGAAAGCTCAAGCGGGGCGCGCGTCTCTGGACGGTGGCCACCGCCACTTTCAAGGCGGAGACCTATCGCTATCTGCGGCTGGAGCGGCCGAGCGATGTAGACCGTGCCAGTGGCGCGCCAAATCCTGCGGGCACGATCCACCTGCCAGACTGGGCAGACAGCGAATGGCTGAAACAGCTGGTGGCCGAGCAACTGGTCACGATCCGTAACAAGCGGGGCTATGCACGCCAGGAATGGCAAAAGATGCGCGAACGCAACGAGGCGCTGGATACTCGGGTTTATGCCCGTGCCGCCGTCTGGATCCTAGGGGCCGACCGCTTCGATGAGCGGATGTGGCGACAACTCGAAAAACAAGCCGGAGTTGAAACGACCACGGTTGCAGCCAAAGCCGACACTGAAACACCGTCCGAGCCTCAGGCCGGGCGGATTGCCGCCCCGCGCAAGCGCGGTTGGCGGGTAAGCACGCCCAAATACATGGAATGATGGATCCCCAATGACCCTCGATGATCTCAAATCCCGCCACAGCGCGTTGCTCGCGGCCCGGTATAGCGGCACGCGCTCTGTAAGCTATGATGGCAAAACCCTGACCTATGGCACTGATGCTGAATTAGCGGCTGCCATCTTCGACATAGAACGGCGCATTGCAAAGGCCGAGCGCGGCGCCGGGCGGATCTCTCGCCCCCATGCCGTAAAGGACCTGTGATGAACTGGCGGCAGCGCCTCGGTGCTTTTGTCGGTGGCTTTGATGCAGGCCAGCATCATCGCCGTCTGCGCGGGTTTCGAGCAACGCGCGCCCATGTGAATGCGCTGATTGCGGCGTCAGGACCTGATATCACCGCTCGCGCCCGCTGGTTGGTGCGCAACAATGGCTATGCGGCCAATGCTGTTGAAAGCTGGGCTGCCAATACCGTGGGCGATGGGATCAAACCGATCTCGCAAATCGCGGACGCAGCGCGCAAGGAAGAGCTGCAACGCCTTTGGCTGGCCTGGACCGATGAAGCAGACAGCGAAGGTCTGACCGATTTCTACGGGCTGCAGCGGCGCGCGGCACGTGAGGTGTTTCTGGCCGGTGAGGTTTTCGTCAGGATCAGGCCACGCCGCGCAAACGATGGGATCTCCGTGCCCCTGCAATTGCAAATGTTGCCCGCCGAGATGCTGCCACTGCACCAAACGGGAATGGCTGCAAATGGGAATGCCGTCCGTCAGGGGATCGAGTTTGACCGGGTTGGGCGGCGCGTGGCCTATCACTTCCTCCGGCGGCACCCCGGCGACAGTACTGATCCGGGGCTGGCGGGCGAAATGGTGCGGGTTCCAGCAAGCGAGGTCATCCATGTGATCGATCCGGTGGAAGCGGGTCAATTGCGCGGAGTGTCAAAGCTGGCACCGGCCATCGTGAAGCTGTTTTTGCTCGATCAATACGACGATGCCGAGCTGGACCGCAAAAAGGTGGCGGCAATGTATGCGATGTTTGTCACTTCCCCCGCCCCGGAAAACCCCCTGCTGCCGTCCGAGGATGACGACATGTTGGGTGGCTTCGAGATCAGCCCCGGCCAGGTCGTGCGGCTGGATCCGGGCGAGGATGTGACCGTGGGCCAGCCTGCGGATTCAGGGGCAACCTACGAGCCGTTCCAATACCGCACGCTGCTGCAGGTCGCCTCGGCGCTGGGCATTCCTTATCCTTATCTGACCAATGACATGGTGAAGGGGAACTTTTCGAACTCGCGACTAGCCCTTATCGAATTTCGGCGTCGCGTTTCGGCCTGGCAGCACTCGGTGATGGTCTTTCAACTGTGCCGTCCCGTCTATGCGCGCTGGATGGACGCTGCCGTGCTATCGGGCGCATTGGTTCTGCCCGGCTATGAGGCCAACCGGTCGCAGTTCCTTGCGGCCAACTGGCTCCCCACCAAATGGGATTGGGTTGATCCCCTGAAGGATGCCAATGCCGAGATTGCCCAGATCGAGGCAGGGCTCAAATCCCGCACCCAAGCCATCGCCGAGCGTGGCTATGACGCGGAACAGGTCGACCGCGAAATCGCCGCCGAACGCCGCCGCGAGCGATTGCTCGGCCTCGACTTCCGCCGCCCCGGATCGCCCGCGCAAGGTGTGCAGGCTTTGTCGGGCCCAACAGAGAATGGGGAAGAAGAAGACGATAATGACCCAACAGATGAAACCGATGACGCGCAAGACCCTTCGCGCAAGCCTGAGGACCAGACCTGATGCTGCATGCCCGCATTGCCGCGCGCGCCTTCAACACCCCGCTGCTGGTTGAGCCCTCCAAAGCCATGGCGTTTCTTTCCGGCCTTGGGCCACGTATCCTTGGGCGCCGGGTCGAGATTGGTGACGGAAACGGCGGCTTGGAAAGCACCGGCGTCCCGCCAGCGCGCGCCAGCATCCTTATCGGTGGGATGCTGGACGATTACCGCCAGCATGGTGAGGCCCCCTACGCGGTGGTGGATGGCATCGCTGTGATTGAAATTTCTGGCGTGCTTATCCATCGTGGGGGCTGGATCGGACAGTCCTCGGGCCAGACCAGCTATGAAGGGATCGCAGCCCAGATCGAGGCGGCTGCAAACGACCCGTCCGTGCGCGGCCTTGCATTGGAAATTGATAGCTTTGGTGGCGAAGTTGCGGGTGTTTTTGACCTAGCAGATCGCATTCGTGCGGTTCGCGCTAGCAAACCGGTCTGGGCTTTTGTGGCAGAACACGCCTTCTCTGCAGGTTATGCGCTGGCCAGCCAGGCCGACCGCATCTTACTGCCGCGCACAGGGGCGGTGGGCAGCATCGGTGTTGTGGTGATGCACGCCGATCTCAGCGGACAGCTGGATCAAGACGGGGTGCGCGTCACGCTGATCCACGCAGGATCGCACAAGGTCGATGCCAATCCCTACACGCCCCTGCCCGCTGATATCCGAGACGACATCCAGCGCGAAATCGATGTGCTGCGGTTTCTCTTTGCGGAAACGGTGGCCGCGGGACGCGGCGCGCGACTTAGCCAAGCGGTAGCACTCGCCACTGAGGCTGCCAGCTTTCGCGGCGCTGAGGCTGTGGCGGCGGGTCTTGCCGACGAAGTCATTGATCTTGCGCGTGGGTTTGCCAGTTTTCGGCAAAGCTTGTCTCCGATCCGCGCATCCGTCTCATCCCGCATGGCCACCACGGCCCAAATTCAATCCCGAAAGGATCCTCTCATGCGCAACGACACCTTGCCACAGACCGAACCCGTCACCGATGAAGCTCAAGATAGCCAATCGCAGAGTGATATTGCCACAAATGGCGGCACGGATCCCCAAGCGCCGCCCACTACAGCCCTTGTTTCCCAATCGCTCGCAGCCCCTCCCGCAGCTTCAAACTCCCCAAAAGCTGACCCCATCTCCGCCCTTCAGACATCCCTGCGGGCCGAACTTTCCGCCCAGCTTCGCCTTGAAGCGGCAGAGATCACCGAGATCGCAGCGCAAGCGGGACGGCTTGGTATTGCAATAGACGCCGCAAAGGCCCTGCGCGAAGGCACGGCCCCCGAAGCCTTGCGCCGCATGGTTCTGGAACGCGCCAGCGCTGCGGCGGATGCCCGCGATATCGTGGCAGCGCCGCCATCGCCGGTCATCCCCAAAAGTGCAGAAAGCCCCATCGTCGCCGCCGCAAAACGCGCGGCCTCTGCAGGTGCAAAGGGCTGAAAACCCTTTCATCCCTCAAACCCTGCCCCCTGATCCCCCGCCGCTCCTCCCCGGCGGGGGATTTCTTTTTGCAACCAGTTCACAAGGATCCCCGATATGACCGTGCTCCGCCAGCCATCCACCATGGGCGATGTTCTCAAATATGAGGTCAACCCGAACTTCACCCGCGAGAGCGTGACACTTCTTGCGGGCACCACCTATACCGTCGGCGCTGTGCTTGGCCGCATCACCGCGAGTGGCAAATATAAGCTGGCAACTTCGGGCGGCACGGATGGCGCGCAAACAGCTGCCGCCATGCTGCTCTACCCGGTCGATGCCACCGGTGCCGATGCCATCGGCGTGGTGATCATGCGCGGCCCCGCCATCGTCTCCAAAGCCGCCCTCGTCTTTGACACCACCGTCGATGATGCCGCCAAAACCGCGACCAAGCACGGCCAACTCGCTGCCCTTGGCATCATTGCGCGCAATACCGCTTAAAGCAGATCGCGCAACGGCGCATCAGCCGGGCGGCTTCGCTGCCCATGATCCCCAAACCAAGGCTATCCCCACCCTTTTTGCCGGAGTTTCCTATGACCCTCACCCGTAACCCGTTTGACGCAGGCGGCTATTCGCTCGCCGAGATGACGCAGGCGATCAACATCCTGCCCAATCTTTACACCCGGCTCGGCCAGATCGGCCTCTTTCGCTTTGAGGGTGTCTCGCAACGCGCCATCGTGATCGAACAGCATCAAGGCGTGTTGAGCCTCCTGCCCTCGGTCCCACTCGGTGCCCCTGCCACCGTCGGCAATCGTGAAGCCCGCTCCATGCGCTCATTCGCGCTGCCTTGGATCCCGCATGATGATGTGATCCTGCCTTCGGATATTCAGGGCATGCCCGCACTCGGCGTCTCGGACGCAGCCGACCCGCTGGTTGAGGTGATGAACCGCAAGCTGCAGCTGATGCGGCGCAAGCATGCCCAGACCCGCGAATATATGGAGATGAACGCGCTGCGCGGCATTGTGAAGGATGGTGCTGGCACCACGCTTTACAATTACTTCACCGAGTTTGGCCTTGAGCAACTTGCCATCGACTTTGTCTTTGGCACTGCGGGCACAAACGTGCAGGGAAAGGTCCGCTCTGTGTTGCGCGCGATTGAGGACAACCTTTTGGGCGAGACCATGACCACCGCGCATGCGCTGGTCAGCTCGGAGTTCTTTGACAAGCTGATCAGCCATCCCAAAACCGAAGAAGCCTACAAGTTCTTCTCCGCAACGGGCGGGCAGCCCTTGCGCGAGGACATGCGCCGCGCGTTTCCTTTCGCGGGCGTTCTTTTTGAAGAGTACAACGGCTCTGTCACCCTCTCGAATGGGACGGCAGAACGGTTGATCCCGGCGGGCGACGGCATTGCCTTTCCCTTGGGCACGTTTGATACCTTCACCACCTATGGCGGGCCAGCCAATCTGCTGGAAGCCGCCAATACCATCGGTCTGCCCCTCTATGCCCGCCAGCATCTCGATGAAAAAGGCCGCTGGATTGATCTGATGACGGAAAGCTCGATCCTGCCGGTCAACAAGCGGCCGCGCATGGCAATCCGACTGACGAGTTCAACTTAAGGCCGTTTGACATGCACGCATTTGCAATGGCCCTGGATCTGCTTTTTGCGGATCCCAAACCTTGCCCAGGAAGCTTGGTATCGTGATTGCGAAGGCCAGTTCACCAAGCTCCGCATCATTACGCGCAGTGCCGACAGCATTACGCAGTTTGGGGCCGCAAGGCTCTGGTCAGAGACCTTCCGCTTTGATGTGCGCGTATCAGAACTGCCCAATCCCCGCCCGCAAGAGCAAATCCAGATCGGGGGTGAGACGTTTCTGATCCAAGGGGAAGCCGTGCGCGACCGGGACCGGCTGATCTGGACCATTGAGGCGGCCCCAGCATGAAGATCAAACTCGATCTTGCGCCTGATCTGATCGCGGCGATGGCCGCCGAGATCAAAGCAGGCGAAAAGGCTGTCTCAACCGCCATGCGTGAGGCGGGTACAGGTCTGAAGACCGCTTGGCGTGCTCAGATCACTGGTGCGGGGCTTGGGCGGCGGCTTGCCAACTCGATCCGTAGCCAAACTTACCCAAAATCTGGTGACAGCCTAAGTGCGGCCGCCTTGGTGTGGTCGCAAGCGCCGGTGATCCTGCGCGCGCATGACACCGGACCGTTGATCCGGTCCAAGGACGGGTTTTGGCTGGCGATCCCGACAGCGGCCGCGGGCAAATCAGCCCGTGGCGGGCGCATCACACCCGGGGAATGGGAACGCAGGCAAGGTCTGAAGTTGCGGTTTGTCTATCGCAGGCGGGGACCCAGTTTGCTGGTGGCTGAAGGGCGGTTGAACAGCCGTGGGTTGGGTGTTGCGTCAAAGTCAAAGACCGGGCGCAATGTGGCGACCATGCCGATCTTTTTGTTGGTGCCCCAAGTGAAGCTCACAAAACGCCTTGATCTGGCGCGCGATGCAGAGCGGGCCGTGGACCGCGTGCCGGGATTGATTGTAGCGAACTGGGTGGAGGGCAAAGTCTGATGACACGCGAAACCATTCTAACCGCCCTTGCGGATCTCTTGCGGCTGATCCCGTTTGTCCCGGTTCTGCGCGGCGAGGTCCTGCCGGAACGCGTGCCAGCCGCTGGCCTCATAATCTTGCGTGATGGCGATCCGGGCGATCCGGCGGTGACGCTGTCGCCGCTTTTATATCACTTCCAGCATCGCGCGGAGCTGGAGATTATCGTGCAGGGTGTGGCCCGAGATGCGGCTTTTGCCACGCTCTGCGGCCAGATTGGCGCTGTGATCTCTGGCGACCACACGCTTGGTGGCCTCTGCGATTGGGTTGAGGCGGAAGCGCCGCGCCCGGTCGATCTGCCCGTCGAGGGCGCGGCAAGCCTCAAGGCGGCGGTGATCACCATCGTCCTGCATTACACCACCACCGGCCCTCTGGCCTGACACCCCACCATAATGAGGAGACTACCATGGCACGAGCGCAAGGCGCGCGGGCGCAGATGGCGCTTGCGTTTGAGACGATGTATGGCACCGCCCCGACCACGTGGGTTCAAGCTGATGCCCTTTGCCAGTACCTCGCTGGGGGCTGAGCAACCGCTGCTGGCCTCGGACCTTTTGGGCTATGGTCGCGATCCGCTGGCCCCGATCAAAGATGCGGTGACGGCGGACGGTGATGTCTCGGTGCCGATTGATATCGAGGCGTTCGGGTTTTGGCTCAAGGCCGCCTTTGGCGCGCCCGCCACCAGCGGCACCACGCCAAAAACCCACACCTTCACCTCAGGGTCTTGGGCGCTGCCGAGCTTCTCGGTGGAAACCGGCATGCCGGAGGTGCCGCGCTATGCGATGTATTCGGGCTGCATGCTGGATCAACTGAGCTGGACCATGCAGCGCTCGGGGCTGTTGACGGCAACGGCAAAGATCATCGCGCAAGGCGAGACGATTGCCACAGTCTCAGGTGCGGGCACGCCAGCCGCAATCGCGCTGCAGCGCTTTGGCCACTTTAACGGCTCCATCAAGCGCAATGGCACAGCCCTTGGCCATGTGGTCTCGGCAGAGATTAGCTATGCCAACAACCTTGAGCGGGTGGAGACCATCCGCGCAGATGGCAAGATCGATGGGGCGGATCCGGCGATGGCGGCTTTGACGGGCAAGATTGATGTGCGCTTTGCTGATAGCGCGCTGGTGACCCAAGCCATTGACGGCGCACCTTGCGAGTTGGAGTTCAGCTACAGCCTTGGGGCCAGTGCCAGCCTCAGCTTTACGGCCCATGCGGTCTATCTGCCCCGGCCCCGGATCGAGATCCAAGGGCCGCAGGGCATTCAAGCCTCGTTTGATTGGCAGGCGGCGAAGGGGACAACGCCTGCACGGCTTTGCACCATTGTCCTCACCAACTCAGTCGCGAGCTATGCATGATAGAACTCAACCTTTCCAACGGGCCGAAGTGGCTTGATCTCATCGCAGGCCTGCGTTTGCAGCTGCGCCCGCTGACCACCTCGCTGATGGTGGCCGCGCGCGCGGACCCTGCGATCCAAGACCTTGCCACTGGTGCCAGTGATGATGAACGCGCGGTGGCCTTTGCCAAAGCGCTGGCCCGCTTGGCCATTCTCGATTGGGAGGGGGTGGGCGATGCGGACGGCGTGCCACTTGCACCTTCGGAGGCTGCCATTGATGCCCTGCTGGATCTCTGGCCGGTGTTTGAGGCGTTTCAGACCCAATATGTTGCCAAAGGCCTGTTGATTGATGCGGAAAAAAACGGCTTTGCGCCCTTGCCGAGTGGTCCTTCGGCGGGGGTGACGCCTATTGCGCCGCCTGTGAGCAAGACTGCCTCGACTGCCCCAGCCGCGTAAACGCACCGCAGACTTATGAAGGCTGGCAGGTTTGGGACCTGGTGCAGCGCTTGGGCGGCCAGCTGCGGCTGGCGCAAGGGGCGTCAGGCAATGCGGTGATTGGCTGGGACATGGCGGCGGCCTTTGCGCTGGCCTCTGCGCTTGGGCTTTCGCCGCTGGCTGTGGCCGAGATGTTACCGGCTGTTGAGGCGGTGATGGTTCAGAAACTTAACGAGAGGATGGAACAAGGGCTATGACCGAAAAACGGGTCTCTGTGCGCCTCTCTGCCAGCGGCGGGCGGCAAGTGCGCGCTGAACTGGAAGGTGTGGGCGATGCGGGCACGCGTGGCTTTGGGCGTTTGTCCCGCGAGATGGATCTGGCCAATGCGCGGCTTGCGGCCTTATCGCGCCGGGCGGCCCTTGCCGCGGGCGTTATGGCTGCGGCCACAGTGGTGGCGGGGGTGGCCATGATCCGCTCTGGCCTGCAAACCGTCGATGCGCAGGCCAAAATGGCGCAATCTCTGGGCACCACGGTGGAAAGTCTGCAAGTGCTGGACCGGGCCGCTGATCTCTCTGGCGTCTCGATGGGCAATGTCGAGCAGGCCACGGTGCAGCTGACAAGGCGTCTGAGCCAGGCAGCGGCAGGTGCTGGCCCTGCCGTCGAAGCGCTTGACCGCCTTGGTCTGTCAGTCAGCGCGCTGCAAAGCCTGCCGCTTGATCAGCGTATTGCCTTGATCCAGGACAGGCTGGCAGAGTTTGTGCCCGAGGCCGAGCGCGCGGCGGTTGCGTCACAGCTCTTTGGCGACCGCGCAGCCCTCGTGTTTACGCGCATTGATACCGCCACGCTGCGCCAAGCCACCGCTGACGTGACTGATTTTGGCATTGTTGTCTCCGAGCAGGACGCAGACCAGATTGAGCGCACCAATGATGCGCTGTCACGCCTCGGGCTGATCTGGCGGGGTGTGTCAAACCAGCTGGCGGTGGCAGCGGCACCAGCCCTTGAAGCGGTGGCCAACGCACTGGCGGCGGTGTCCAAGACCACGGGACCGCTGGGCCAAGCGATTGCGGGTGTTTTCGACAATCTGGGACGGCTTGGCGCTTATGCTGCAACCTTTGCGGCCTTCTTTGCCGGGCGCTGGGTTGCGCGCAATGGCCATAGCGGCGCTGTCGGTGCGCGGGCTTGCCACAGCCCTTGTCATCGTGCGGGGCGCGCTGATCCGCACAGGCATTGGCGCGCTGATCGTGGGCGCAGGTGAGTTGGTCTATTGGTTCACCCGGCTTGTTGCAGGTGCTGGCGGCTTTGGCGCCGCGATGGGTCTTTTGAACGACGTCGCGGTCGAGGTCTGGGGCCGCATTAAAATGGCCGCCAGCTCGGCCGGGGCCGCGGCCACCGCGATGTTCTACGATCTGAAGGCGGATGCGGCCATGGGCATGGCATCCGCAATCGAAAGCGTGGTGGGGTTTGGCAATGCGACAGCCAACACCTTTGAAGGCGCTCTTCTGGCCGTGAAAGAAATCTGGTCGCGCCTGCCCGGCGTGATTGGCGATCTGGTGTTCACAGCGGCCAACCGCATGCTCGACGGCATTGAGGCGATGCTGAACGGGGCCCTCGGGCAAATTGACGCTTTTACCGGCAAAATCCGGGATGCGCTGGCAGCTGTTGGGATCGAGACAGCCTTTGGTCAGATTGGCGAGATCAGCCTTGGCGATATTGCAAACCCCTTTGCCGGGGCCTCAGCCGAGGCGGGCACGGCGGCGGCCGAAGCGTTCCAGCGCGCCTTTGCCAAAAATCCCCTGACCGCCCCTGATCTTGGTCTGAGCGGCCTTGCCACTGACGCGCTTGCGACCGCGAACAGCTACCGCCAGGCCGCGAGCGATCTTGCCGCAGGGGCCACAGCGCCGCTTGCAAGTTGGCAGGCGCTCAAAGATGCCGTAAGCGGCAGTGGTGCTGCGGGCGCTGATGCGCTTGATGAGGCACAGGCCTCGGCCTCAGGCGTTGCGGAGGCCTTGGACGGTGCAACAAACGCGGCCAACTCTGCAGGTGGGGCGGTCAAGACCGCCGCCGAAGTGGCCAAAACCGGCTGGGCGGCCGTCTCACAATCCTTGGCGGACTATTCCAAGCAGGCGATGGACTGGGGCAAGGGCCTTGGCAGCACTTTGGTCAGCGGCTTTCAATCGGCGGAAACTGCGTTCAAGCAATTTATCACCACCGGCAAGTTCGACTTCAAGTCCTTGGTGTCTTCCATCCTTGCTGATCTGGCAACGCTGGCGTTCAAGCGCGCGGTTCTGGGCCCGATCGCCAACGCGCTGTCGGGGGTCTTTGGGGGTGGAGATATATTTGGCTCGGTTTTGCATGCAGGCGGCATGGTCGGGACTGGCGGAACCAGCCGCAGGGTTCCAGCGCTGGCCTTTGCCGCAGCCCCGCGGATGCATGCCGGAGGCTGGGCGGGCCTGAAACCCGATGAGGTGCCCGCAATCTTGCAACGCGGCGAGCGGGTGTTGAGCCGCAGGCAGGCAGCGGGCTATGGCGCAGGTGGTGCCGCACCAAACATGTCGATCTCAATTGACGCGCGCGGCGCACAAATTGGCGTGGCCGAACAGATTGAGGCCCGCCTGCGCGCGGCGCTGCCCGAAATCGCGCGCATCGCCAAGCAAAGCGTCGCGGACGGGCGGCGGCGGGGTCAGGCGATATGACAATTGCGGTGTTGCCACTGGTGCTGGTGTCCGCACTTGAGCGGCGTCTGGTTACTTCCGTGGCCGAGGCACGCTCACCCTTTACCGGCACGTCGCAAATCCAAGACTGGGGCGCATCATGGTGGGAGTACCAGATTGAGATGGCGGTAACGCAAGGCGCCAATGGCCGCAGCCTGTCTGCGTTCTTTGCCGCTTTGGGCGGTTTGCGGGGGCGGTTTTTGTTTCCTGACCCAACGATTGAAGTGCTGGCCGGGGCTGGGCAATCCTTATGTTACCGAGACGCAGGCGGCGGGTGGCACAACGCTGCGCACCGCAGGCTGGGGACTTGGTCTGCGCGCAGGGGATTTTTTCCAGTTGGGATTGGACGCGACGACACGGCTTTATCAACTGACGGCGGATGTGACGCCAGTGGGTAGCGAGGCCGAGCTGGCGTTTGTGCCGTCCTTGCGCAGCTGTTGTTCAGGTTGGCACGCCGATCGGCCTGAATGCCCCGTCCGTTCTTCTTCGGCTAACGGCGCCGGTGCCGACGGTCATTGGCCGGGCGGATCAGCATCGGTTTACGATCTCAGCCCGAGAGGCGCTTTGAACTGCGAGGAAGTCTGACATGAGCCGAGATGTAACCGCTGCTTTTGCTGCGGCACTGGCAGAGCAACACCTTCGCCCGGTGATCTTCTTCGAGGGCCAATTTGCCACGGGCTGGGTGCGGATTTGGTCGGGGCTGGGCGAGATCGTGTGGAATGGCCAAACTTGGGCTGGGGCTGGATCGCTTCTGGGCATCGGTTCTCTTGATGAAACCGGCGAGGTCGTGGCGGGTGGCACGGCGGTCTCGTTGTCTGGCGTACCGCTTGATTTGGTGCAAATGGCCATTGAGGAAGCGCGTCAGGGTTTGCCAGGCCGGATCTGGCTTGGGCTTTTGTCTGAAACAGGCCAGATTATCGCCGACCCGGTGCAGGCCTTCTCGGGCCGTCTTGATGTGCCAGAAATCAAGGATGATGCTGACAGCTGCACGATTACCATCAGCTATGAAAGCCGGTTGATCGACCTGACCGTGGCGCGGACCTGGCGCTATACCCATGAAAGCCAGCAGGTGCTGTATCCAGGCGATCTTGGCTTTGAATATGTCACCGCCATTCAAGACCGCGAGATTACCTGGGGAC